>DASQFA010000725.1:0-4898 GCA_035633375.1 Rubrivivax sp. | reverse complement strand
GCCTGACCCTCGTCCTTAGTTTCGGTCGGCGCGGGGTGTGCGTTCCGTGCCCGACGTCGCGCGGTCATTCGACATGCGGTCGCTCGACGTGCGGTCCGCAGGGGAGCGCATCGTGCCATCGGTCGGGCGCGTGGTTCCGGTGGCGCTGGGCGTGCCAGGCGTGCCGGACGTGCCAGTGGTGCCAGTGGTGCCGGACGGGCCGGTGGTGCCGACACCAGGTGTCGTGGCATCAGCCGGGCGCTGCGTTGTCGAGTTCATGTTGCCGGGCATCGTGCTGGCAGGCGCCGTCGTGCTGGGCGTCTGGCCTTGGGTCTGGCCCGTGCTTTGACCCTGAGTCTGGCTCTGATTCGGCGCGCCGGTACTCGGCGTGGCGGGCGTTGTGGTCTGCGCGAAGGCCACGCTGGCGGCGCCAGCCACGGCCATCGAGCAAGCGGTGGCAATCAACAGTCGGGATGCGTTCATGAAGGTCTCCTGGGAGGTTACTGACTACAGATCGGCAAAGCCGGGGAATAGCCATGCTATGGAGGCAACAAGGTACGCGACACAGGACGGTGCCGCGCAGCGTTGTAGGAGAGCAGGTGTGCCGAAACGCACCCCAGCACACGTTCACGCGGAACTCTGGGCCTGCAAGGCGTGCGCGAACGCTTCCAGAACAGCAGTGCGGCCCAACGCAGACCCATGGCCACGAGAATCGACGCGGTATCGGGCGTCATGCGCTCTGAAGAGCCGCAACGACTCGCTCCCCTGTCGCAAGGCGCAGCACGCCCTCAGCGCCGAGCGCTTGACCGTGCGGATTCACCCTCAACACCCTCGACAGCTGTGCGCCATGCTGCGCTTGCTGGTCGAGGAGATGCGCCGCAACGAGCGCGACATCCGCCGCATGGCGGTCGACCGCTGCGGCATGCGCTTCGATCGTCGGGACGGCGGCGCGGACACGACGAAAGTGACGCGCATCACGCCATCGGTTTGCGCACCATCTCCAACACCTTGCCGGCGTCCAGCGTGCGCGCCTGCTGCTGGATCTGAGGCAGCGCCTGCTGTTGCAACTGTCGGGCGCTGACCAGCAGGTCTTGATAGGTCTGCTGCAGCAGCGCCGTGCTCATCTGCCGACCGCCGCCGTAGTAGCGCACGGCCAACTGCCCCAGCGCGTAGGTGGTGGCAAAGCTCATCGCCATGCCCGTGCCCACGCTGCCCGCGCCGCGGCCCAGCCCACCCAGCACCGAACCCAGCAGGCCACCCACCAGCTTGCGGCCGAACTGCTCCAGGTACTGCCCGGTCAGGCCCACGCCCGCTGTGGCGATGAATTCCTTGACCATGCTGGCATCGATGTTGTTGATGCCGTGGGCCTGCGCGACACCATGCACCAACTTCACCTGCAGCGGGATGATGGCCATGCTGGCCCAGCTTTGCGGCAGCAGTTCCAGCGCGCCGCAGAGCACGGCGCGGTTGAAGATGCTCTTGTCGAGCGCGGCGCGGTCGATGGGGGCGCGAGCCGCTGCACCGGCGCTCGCGGCTGCAGGCGCATCGGTCTCGCGCGCCAGCCCATCGGCCTGGGCCTCGAAAGCCGTGTCCAGGGTGCCACCGAGTTCGGCTTTCAGGCTGGCCAGAAACTGGCGCTCGGCCGGCGTCTGCACGCCGTCGGCGTCGCACACGCACACGGCCAGTTCGTAGGCCAGCTGGCGGTGTTCCGGCGCCTTCAGCGCGGCCACGGCTTCGGGCACGCCCAGGCGCTTGAGCAGCACGTCCTGCATCAGCGCCGGAATGTTCAGCCCGGCGGCCTGGTCGCCCAGCGTGGTGGCGATGCGTTTGACTTCCTCGCGCTCGGCCTCGGACTTGTTGCCATCGGCAAACGCAGCCAACAAGGCCACGGCGAGCAGAGCGCGTTGTTCTTCAGCGGTCATGGGTCTCTCCTTCAGGCCATACGGAACGATCTGGACATTGTGGCCAGCCGCTGCAAAGGGCCAGCGCTGCGCGCGACTTCTGCTGCTGGCCCACGTCGGGACGGACCGATAGTCTATGTCCGCTGCAGCGCGCCGGCATCGTTCGCCATCGACGTGGCCGGGTCGATGGCGGACTGAAGCGTTTTCGGGGTGCCATGTGCGCTGGCAGACAGTCGGGCGTCGTCGATGCGCAATGAACCTATGTTCCTCGTACCGCGCAAGTCCCTGCGCAGGCTGGGCCTCGTGTCCGTGCTCAGACCACCGCGCCGAACAGCTTGCCGACGCCTGCGGTGATGGCCATGGCCAGTGCGCCCCAGAAGCTGACACGCCATGCGCCGAGCCACACCGACGCGCCGCCTGCGCGAGCCGCGACGCCACCCAGCAACATCAGGAAGAGCAACGATGCGATCGCGACGGCGGCGATCAGCGCGGTGGCCGGGGCGATGGCGGCCACGGCCAGCGGCAATGCTGCGCCCACGGCAAAACTGGCGGCAGACGCCAGCGCCGCCTGCACTGGCCGCGCGCTCATGGTGGCGGAGATGCCCAGCTCATCGCGCGCGTGCGCGCCCAGGGCATCGTGTGACATCAGCTGGCGCGCCACCTGCTGTGCCAGTGCGGGCTCGAGCCCGCGTGCGACGTAGATGGCGCCGAGCTCGCGCTCTTCGGCAGCAGGGCTGGCTTCAAGCTCGGCGCGCTCGCGCGACAGGTCGGCGCTCTCCGTATCGGCTTGCGAGTGCACCGACACGTACTCGCCGGCGGCCATCGACATCGCGCCCGCCACCAAGCCGGCCACGCCAGTGAGCAGCACGCTGTCGCGGCTGGCGCTGGCCGCCGCCACGCCAAGCACCAGGCTGGCCGTGGAGACGATGCCGTCGTTGGCGCCCAGCACGGCGGCGCGCAGCCAGCCGATGCGGTCGGTGCGATGCCATTCGGCGTGGCGACGAAGAGAGGGCATTGGGGTCGGTCGCGTGCGTCGGTCAAGGGACTGGCCCGAGCATACGCGCCAAAGCACCGCGGGCCCCATCGCGATGAGATGCAGTGAAAGGCCCAAGCTGCGCTATCGACAAACGTGCCCCGACGCGCAGCCACGGACCCGCGCGCCTGGCCGCCCACGCAACCGGCGCTGCGTCCGGCTCAGCGCAGGCCGAAGTACCCGAGGATGAAAAGGATGATGACCACTGCGCCCACCAGCCAGATGAATCTGTTCACG
Organism: Rubrivivax sp.; assembly: GCA_035633375.1. GTDB lineage: Bacteria > Pseudomonadota > Gammaproteobacteria > Burkholderiales > Burkholderiaceae_C > Rubrivivax. The sequence continues at coordinate 1,748 of DASQFA010000725.1, read as the reverse complement.
ATCGTGCTCCTTTGATTGGGGGTTGGAGAAAGACGCCGAACCCGAGAAACCTGCGACAACTCGGCGCTTGCTTGGCGCCCCCGACTTTCTTCTGTACCTTGCCTTCGATCTTCGCGGCCAGGCCCTTTGCCTCGCGCTTTACTTGTTACAGCCGTCCCAGCAGCAGCAGCACGATCACGATGATCAACACCAGCCCCAATCCGCCGGCCGGTCCGTAGCCCCAACTCCTGCTGTGCGGCCAGGTCGGAATGGCGCCGAGCAACATCAGGATCAGGATCACCAAGAGTATGGTTCCCAAGCTCATCACATCTCCTCGAAGTTTCGGGTCACCTGGCTCGATTGATGACGATGCCGAACCCATCACGCATCAACCCACATCAGGTTTCTAGTGCCGCCAGGCGACGGCTGGATTGAGCAACGTCAATCGATCTGACGATGAGGTGGCGCTTTCGGGATTGGGATCGGGATTGGCTCGACTGCGGACCGGTCCATTGCGGTCGAGCCGAGCATTTGTTGCGCAAGCTCAATCAAGGGCGTACCCAATGTTCGACAGCGCACAGAAGGCGAAGCGCTTCACGCTGAGAATTCAAACGCTCGATGCATGCGTCGGGCATCCATCAACTGCCTATTGGAGCTTCAACATGATCATCCGCACCACTTTGGTGGCCGCCGCCGTCGCCGCCTCTTTGCTGGCCACCACGACCGGTTGCGCCGTCTCCCGCGGGCAAGAGACGACCGGGGCCTACATCGACGACTCCACCATCACTGCCACAGTGAAGAGTCGCTTCGTCGAGAGCAAGGCCGTCGATGCCGCGTCGATCAGCGTCGAGACGATGAAGGGCACGGTCATGCTGTCGGGCTTTGCGAAGAGTGCCAGCGAAAAGAGCAGCGCAGAAACCATCGCGCGCGGCGTGAGCGGCGTGAAGTCGGTGAAGAACGAGATCGCCGTGCGGCCCTGAGGTCCGCGTACTAGGAGCTTGATATGAACTGGGATCGCATCGAGGGCAACTGGAAGCAGGTCGTCGGCAAGGCCAGGGCCCAATGGGGCAAGCTGACGGACGACGATTTCGACATCGTCGCAGGCCGTCGCGAACAGCTCGCCGGCAAGATTCAGGAGCGCTATGGCGTGGCCAAGGAAGACGCCGACAAGCAGATCAACGAGTGGATCGGCAAGGCCGACGATTCGTGGTTCAAGTAGGGCCTTGAAGGCACCCGATCCGAGCCTGCAGAGTCTCGGGGTGGGGCCTGCAGTTCGGGTGGGCGTGAACCGACAGGCGTGGTCGAGACGGAGTCAAGAAGTGCGCTACCTGGTCGTATTGCTTTGGGTGCTGTGTGGCTCGGTGACTTCGGCAGTCGCCCAGGTGAGCATCGGCATCGGGCTCCCCGGCGTGAGCATCGGGATCAACCTGCCGGTCTACCCGCAGCTCGTTCAGGTGTCGGGATACCCGGTCTACTACGCGCCGCAACTGAACTCGAACTTCTTCTTCTACGACGGCATGTACTGGGTCTACCAGGGCGACAACTGGTACGCGAGTTCCTGGTACAACGGCCCTTGGGGGCTCGTCGGCCCGCAGTACGTGCCGCTTTACGTGCTGCGCATCCCGGTGCGCTACTACCGGGCGCCGCCCGCGTACTTCGGCGGCTGGCGGCCGGATGCGCCGCCGCGCTGGAGCGAGCACTGGGGCCAGGAATGGCAGCAGCAGCGCAGCGGCTGGGACCAATGGGAGCGCAGCGCGGCGCCAGCGCCC
>DASQFA010000724.1:0-2753 GCA_035633375.1 Rubrivivax sp. | reverse complement strand
AGCAAGCTGATGCGGTTGGCGCTGGGCGTGCCGGCGCCGGCACGCTTCATCACGAGCGCCATGACGTACTCCCGGATGCTCTTGCTGCCGTCGGGCTTAGGGGGCGCGTTGCTTTCGGCCACCAGCACATCGCCATTGGGCAGCACCAGCAGCCAGCGCGGGTGATCCAGCCCGCTGGCGAAGGCCTCCACCTGCAGCCCGGCTGCCGCCTGCGGCGCGGCGCCTTGCGGCCAGCCGGTGGCTGGCGCGATGTTCACCGTCGGCAGCAGCGTCTTGCTCGGCGCCGGCAATTCGGGCCGAGGCCCGGTGCCTTGTGCCACCGTCAAGTTCGCGGTTTCGCCGCAACCCCACAACGTCGCGCCCGCCAGCATGCAACTCGCGAGCGCCGCCAGGCGCTTGCCGTACGCCGCAGTCCGGGGTTGAAGCTTGAGCGGGGCCAGGTCCTGCGCATCCTTGGCATCTGGAAACCACCACCGTGCGGCAGCCGTCCACAGCCGCTCGATCATCGCGCGACTGCCTTGCAATTCGCCGCTGCCGGACACCGATACATAGGTCGACGCATGCTGGCATGCTGGCGCGCCAGCCGATGTGGCCGCTGCAACTGGATGCCGAAGACGGCTGTGGCAAAGGTTGTTCTGGGTCTGCATGGGCGCCTTTTGAAGCCGCATGTTCTGGCCCGCTCAATGTGCCGTCTGTGCGCTGCGCAACACAACGCAAGAAGGGCCTTGTTTGCAAAGACATCCGCTCGCGAGCGCGCCTCTGTCTTTGATAAGCATTCGGAAGCCGCGAAGCCGGGAAGCCGCCTCGAGCGGACAGCCGAGCTTTCGGTTGTTAGCGGCCTCGCCCGCGGCATTGCGACGGTGATGTCCTACGTCAGGTCGCGACCTCGGCGCACCGCGGCCGTGCGGCAACGACCCCAAGATGCCGTACCGAACCATTTCAACAGCTCACATGCACTCCACCCTCCCCATCCTATGCGCGTGAACTGTCGAAGACGATGGGCGGCGGGTGCGCCAGGTGATCACCATCGGCACGCCTTTCAACGCCAGCGCCGACCACACCAATGTCGGCTGGATCTTTCGCCTGCTCAGCGGCAGCGCCCCGCGTTTCGATGCCGCGCTGAGTGCGCGAGTGCGCAGCGCGCCTGCGGTGCCCACGACATCGATCTACAGCCGAACCGACGGCGTGGTCGCCTGGCAGACCTGCAGGGACCAAGTCGAGTCGCACCGCGTGCAGGATCTCGAAGTGCGTGGCAGCCATGTCGGCCTGGGATGGAACCGATCGGTGCTTCGCATCATCGGCGATCGGCTTGCGCAGCCGCCGGGCCGTTGGCAACGCTACGGGCCGGATGCAACCGCCATGGCGCAGGGTGGAGCCTTACCCCAGCAATTTCACTGCGGCTTCGTGCCGCTGCCGCGAACAGCTGGATGTGCGCTTGCGCACAGATTGAAATCCGCTCACGTTCTAAGGTCGCATCTCGCGTGTAGACCGCGTGCTGCGCCTCCAACTTACCAAGGAGCCTTCATGAAGAAACCCGCCAAACCCGCGTCTGACGCCATTGCCGCCAAGGCAGCCGCGCGCAGCACGAGCAGCCGTCCATCCGCACCCGCACACGACAGCGGCGGCGATGCGCTGGCCGAGCAAGCCGCCGAAACGCAGGCGTTGGTCGCGGCAATGCCGTGGAATGCCAACAAGCCGCTGGAAATCGGCCGCGACCACGCCGTCAACCCGCCTGCAGGGCTGCAGGCTGAACCGGCCTCACCCGCCGTCACGGCCAGCACACTGAGCGAAGCGAACCCCTCGGACAAGACCGGAGCCGGCACGCCGCGACCCGGCGTGAACGCCACCATCGGCTCGCTCGACCGCGTGCGCGCCGATGGCGGCGGCCAGGTGCTGACCACCAACCAGGGCGTGGCCATCGCCGACAACCAGCATTCGCTGAAAGCCGGGCTGCGCGGGCCGGCGTTGCTCGAGGACTTCATCCTGCGCGAGAAGATCACGCACTTCGATCACGAGCGCATTCCCGAGCGCATCGTGCACGCCCGCGGCTCGGCCGCACACGGCTACTTCGAAGCCTATGCCTCGATGGCCGAGCACACGCACGCCGCGCCCTTTGCCCAGGCCGGCAAGCGCACGCCGGTGTTCGTGCGCTTTTCCACCGTGGCCGGCGAGCGCGGCTCGGTCGACACGGCGCGCGATGCGCGCGGCTTTGCCGTCAAGTTCTACACCGACGCCGGCAACTGGGACCTGGTGGGCAACAACATCCCGGTGTTCTTCATCCAGGACGCGATGAAGTTCCCCGATCTGGTCCACGCCGTCAAGCCCGAGCCGCACCATGGCATGCCGCAGGCGGCCTCCGCCCACGACACCTTCTGGGACTTCGTCTCGCTGATGCCCGAATCGACGCACATGCTGATGTGGGTCATGTCTGACCGCGGCATCCCGCGCAGCTTTCGCATGATGCAGGGCTTCGGCGTACACACCTTCCGGCTGGTGAATGCACAAGGCGCGTCGAGCTTCGTCAAGTTCCACTGGAAGCCGATGCTCGGCACCCATTCGCTGGTGTGGGACGAGGCCGCCAAGATCGCCGGTGCGGATGCCGATTTCCACCGGCGTGACCTGTGGGAAGCCATCGAGGCCGGCGAGTATCCCGAGTGGGAACTGGGTTTTCAAATCTTCAATGAAGCGCAGGCCGATGGCTTCAGCTTCGACGTGCTGGACGCGACCAAGTTGATCCCCGAAGAACTGGTGCC
>DASQFA010000723.1:0-4148 GCA_035633375.1 Rubrivivax sp. | reverse complement strand
TCGCCGTGCCCGGAGATGACGAACCAGAGTTCTTCCACGCTGCGGTGCGTGACGGCGGCCGAGACCTGGCCCGGTGCAAGTTCGAATACCGCCATCGTGCCGCCGCGCAGGCCCAGCAAGACGTGCACGCGCGCGCCGTCGGGCGCCACCGTCATGACCGCCTGCACCAATGGCAGCGTGCCGAAGGAGGCTTCAGCCGGCCTTGACATGGGTGGGGGCGCGCGCATCGCTCGGGTAGATGCCGTAGCGCGTCGCATCCGGGTCGTACTCGACGCCGAACTGCGCCTTGCCGGCCGCGTCCTCGCCGGCCACGCTGGCGATGCAGTGCAGCGCCGCGCAGGCTTCGAAAGAGATCTGCGGGCTCGCTGAAATGCCCTTGGCGCACCCCACCGGCGCGCAGTCTTCGGCGATGAACAGGCCGTTCTGCGGGCCTTCGGCATACAGCCTCCACATGCGAAGCACCTCCCGGGGAGCGACGAAGTCGAGCTCCTCCACCTCGTTGCAGATCAGCATGCCGAAGTTCATGCGCTGCCCGTCCCGCTCAGTGCCCGGGGCTGCCGGATCGAGGTGCTCGCGCAGCGCAAGAACGTGCAGCGCACGGCACCCAGCCTACGTCCCGTCGTGGTGCCGAGACAAGCATGTCAGGGCCCGCCCGCTGCGCGCTCGTTCAGGCTGTCCAGGAAGGCAAGCAGGTCGTCCGTTTCGGCCGGGGTCAGTTTCAGCGGCACGAGGATGCGCTCGCCGTCGGCGTGAAGCCGCTCCTCGTTCAGCTCGGAATAGTGACGCAGCACTTCGCGCAGCGTGCGCTGGCTGCCGTTGTGCATGTAGGGCGCGGTGCCGGCCAGGTTGCGCAGGCTGGGCACCTTGAACTCACCGAAGTGGCGGTGATCCTGCAGCACATGCCGCGTGCTGACGGCGCTGGCGCGCGTGGCATCGTCGTTGAAGGGCCCGAGCAGGTTGTAGCGGCTGGCCGACAAGACCTTGATGCCGCTGTGCCGGCCCGCATCGACCTGGCCCTTGGCGATGAAAAACGGCACGCCGATGTCGCTGAATTCGCCGTTGGAAAAGTTCGGCCCGCTGTGGCACACATAGCAGCGCCCCTTGCCCACGAATAGCGCCAGTCCGCGCTGCGCGGCCAATGGATAGGCGGCTGCGGCTTTCCGGTCGCCGCGCTGCACTGCATCGCGAAAGTCATCGAAGGGCGTGCGCCGAGTGAGCAGCGTTTCTTGATGCGCGGCCAGCGCCTTGGCCACGTCAACCGCCACGCGCTCGTCATCTGCACCCGGTGCCGTGCCGAAGGCGCGGCGGTAGCCCTCGCGCAGGTCGGCCTGGTGGCGCACGGTGGCTGCCACGCTGGCCAGGCTGCCGCCCATCTCGCGTGCATCGAGCAGCGGGCGCAGGCTCTGCGCCCACAGGTTGTCGTTGGCGCCGTCCCAGCCGAACCAGCGCTGCACGGCCACGTTCTTCAATCCCGTGGTGTTGCGTGTCAGCGGCTGCAGCCCCATGCCCAGTGGCAAGCCGTCGCTGAAGCCACGTGCGGGCTGGTGGCAACTGGCGCAGGACAGGCTGCCATCGCGCGACAGCCGCGCATCGCCGAACAGCGCGGCGCCGAAGCGGATGGCCGCCGGCTGCCCCGACACCCGGTTGGACGGGTCGCGCGGCGCCTCGGGCGGCCACGGCCCGTGCGCCAGGATGCGCGGCACCTGGTCGTTGGACAGCGGCGAGTTCAGCGGCTGTGCCGCGCCGAGGCCGAGCCACGCGCCCAGCCACAGGGCGAATGCAAGATGCGGCTTCAATCGATCTGCAGCGATTGCGCCAGGCGCAGCGGCGTGCCGGCGCCGCGCAGCTCGAACACCAGCTCCCAGCGCCCGGGCATGTGGAACATCAAGCCTTCGGCGCGGTACAGCCCTTGGCCGAGTGCGGCCACGCTGGGCTTGTAGTTCATGCCGTGCTTGTGCTCGGGCATGTGCGCATCGACGCGCACCTCGGCCGGAAGTGCCGCCTGGCCACGCGGGCACAGGGCAAACTGAAGCGTGAAATGCCGCCCCACCTGCACCGGGTCGGGCGTGGTCTTGTACATCAGCTGCAGCTGAGGGCTGTCGATCTGCCGCGTCGGCTGGCCCAGGCTGCTACCGCACGCCAGCGCCGCGTGGCTTGCCGCCAGCGTGACACAAGCCAGCGCGTGGCTCAGGCCCCAATGCATCATGGTGCGCCGCCCGCCTTCCAGAAGGCGAACAGCGCGTCGGCATTGCGCCAGGCAATGGCTTCGGCCAACGGCGCCGGCAGCTCGGCCAGCCAGGCGCGCGACCAGTTGGCGTGTTCGACGATGTAGAACCAGCGCTCCGGCGTGAAGGTGTCGGTACCGACCATGAAGCGCTGCGGGAACTCGGTGAACAGCGCGCGCCATTCGGCCGGCACCTTAGCGCCGCTTCCATGCTCGCTGCGAAAGGCCAGGTCGCACCACAGGTTCTTGTGCCTGCGCAGCACCTCGGCCACCTTCTCCGGCCGCTCGAAGCCCGAGTGCGCCCACAGGATGCGCGCCTCGGGGTATTGCTTGAACAGCCGCTCGATGGCGTCGGCATCGGCGTGCGCATGCAGCACCAGCTTGTACTGCCGGGCGAGTGCCACCATGCGCTTGGCCACCGGCAGCTCGGCATCGGCGCCGAAGAGATGGAACTCGCCCAGCGCGGCATAGCGGCTGTTGCGCAGGCGTTCTTCCAGGAAGGTGATGACGCTGTCGTCGTGCATCCAGGTGCCGAGTTCGCCGCGCGAGCGATAGGGGCGCAGCGAGGGCACGATCAGCTCGGGCGCTTCGGCCACCAGCCGCTGTGTGCCTTCGTCGCCCGAACTCGACACGAGCGCGCGCTTCAGCCCGGCCTTGCGCAGGATGGCCACGGCCTCCTTCGGTGGCAGGTTTTCCCAGGCGTCGTGGCTGTAGTGCACGTGGGCGTCGAAGATCGGCAGCTCGGCGGCGCGCAATGGCGATGCGGCAAGCCAAAGCGCGCCGGCCAGGGCCAGCAGGATCGTGTGCATCAACGCTCTCCGGGGGTGCGAAAACCGCAACGATGCCATGGAACAGGCCCTGTTGCATCGGCGCCCATGCCCAAACTCGGCCAGCCTCGGCCAGGCTGGCCACGGCGCGTCGGCTGTGTGCCGGCGCCGCGCGACGCATCGCGCCCGGGCCTCAGCGCAACGAGATCACCGGCCAGCCGCGCTGCCGGGCTTGCCGGGCCAGCAGCGCGTCCGGGTCCACCGCCACCGCATGGCGCACCGCGCTCAGCAGCGGCAGGTCGTTGATCGAGTCGCTGTACAGCGTGGACTCGCAGTCGGCCAGGTCCAGCTGCTGCGTGGCCAGCCAGTCGAGCAGCCGCAGCACCTTGCCTTCACGCATGTTCAGCACGCCCAGGCTGCGGCCACTGAAACGCCCCGCCGCATCGACCTCGCACTCGGTGGCAATCAGGTGCGAGATGCCCAGGTGCACGGCTGTCAACTCGCTGAGAAAGCGGCAGGTGGCGGTGCTCAGCACTACCAGATCGCCGGCGTCGCGGTGCCGCGCCACCAGCTCCAGGGCAGCGACCGGAATGCGCGGCACGATCTGCTGGTCGATGTAGTCGCGGCGATGGGCCTGCCATTCGAGCGCGCTGCGCCCGGCCAGCGTGCCGATGTAGAAGTTGCAGAAGTCCTGCGCGCTGGCCTGGCCGAGCCCGTAGTCGCGCGTCATGTCGCGGTTGCGCGCCTCGAGAGCTTCGCGCGGCAACTCGCCGCGGTCCATCAGGAATTTGCACCACAGCTCGTCGCTGTCGCCATGCAGCAAGGTATGGTCCAGGTCGAAAAGAGTCAGTCGCAAGGTGCTGAGCTGGATGACGGTTTCCCGTGGTGCCGAAAGGGTGGCCGCGATTCGCGACGCCAGCCCCGCCAAGCGACCGCCGCGGATCCGGCTTCGCCGGTGCGCTGGCGGTGCCCCCTCGAGGGGGCGCGCGAAGCGCGTAGGGGGTGGTCCATGTCAGGGGCTGCGCAGATGCCAGGCCTTGGGCCGCGTGAAGGCCTGGATGCCGTAGGTGGACAAGGTCAGGCCGACGCCCGAATCGCCATGCCCCGACCAGGGCAGCCGTGGGCTGACGCGGTCACAGCAGTTCCAGTAGACGCTG
>DASQFA010000722.1:0-4533 GCA_035633375.1 Rubrivivax sp. | reverse complement strand
GTGGACGCGGCGCTGATGGTCATCGACGCGGCCAACGGCGTGGAGCCGCAGACACGCCGGCTGCTGCAGGTGTGCCGCGCCCGCCACACGCCGATCCTGACCTTCGTCAACAAGATGGACCGCGAGGTGCAGGAGCCGCTGGCGCTGATGGAAGAAATCGAGCGCGAGCTGGGCATGGAAGTCGTGCCCTTCACCTGGCCGGTGGGCATGGGCAAGGCCTTTCACGGCGTGATGGACCTGCGCGCGCAGCAGATGCGCGTCTTCAGCCCCGGCGAAGACCGCGATCACCGCAACGACGAGATCCTGGCCGGCCTGGACCACCCGGCCTATGCGCAGCGCTTCGGCATGCAGTTCGAGCAGGCGCAAGCCGAGATCGCGCTGCTGCGCGATGCGGCACCGCCCTTCGACCGCCAAGCCTTCCTGGCCGGGCGGCAGACGCCGATGTTCTTCGGCTCGGCCGTCAACAACTTCGGCGTGCGCGAGGTGCTCGATGCACTCGTCGACCTGGCGCCACCGCCGGGCGAGCGCGCCGCGGTGCAGCGTGTGGTGCAGCCCGACGAGCCGAAGTTCAGCGGCGTGGTGTTCAAGATCCAGGCCAACATGGACCCGGCGCACCGTGACCGCATTGCCTTCCTGCGCGTGGCCAGCGGCCACTTCGAGCGCGGCATGCGGCTGAAGGTCACGCGCTCGGGCAAGGAGCTGCGGCCGAACACCGTGGTGAGCTTCCTGTCGCAGCGCCGCGAACTGCTGGACGAGGCCTTTGCCGGCGACATCATCGGCATCCCCAACCACGGTGTGCTGCAACTCGGCGATACGCTGACCGAAGGCGAGCCGTTGCTGTATACCGGGCTGCCCTTCTTTGCCCCCGAGATGTTCCGCAGCGTGGAGGTGGCCGACCCGTTGCGCACCAAGCAGCTCAAGGCCGGGTTGACGCAGCTGGGCGAAGAAGGCGCGATCCAGGTGTTCCGGCCGGTGGCGGGTTCAGTGCTGCTGCTCGGCGCGGTCGGGCAGTTGCAGTTCGAAGTGGTCGCGCACCGGCTGGAACACGAATACGGCGTCAAGGCGCGCATCCTGCCCAGCCGCTTCCAGGTGGCGCGCTGGGTGACCTGTGCCGACGAAGACGGTGGTGCGAAGGAGCTGCAGCGCTTCATCGACGGCAATGCGCACCGCGTGGCCTACGACGCGGTGGATGCGCCGACGGTGCTGGTGGAGTACGCCCCCGAGCTGCGCGCGATCGAGGCCAACTGGCCGAAGATCAAGTTCCATGCGCTGCGCGAACATGCGGGGCTGGTGTTCCAGAAGCAATTGCAGGGGTGAGCGCACGGCGCGCCACGTTGGCGGCGACACGAGCGGCCGGCATGCGTAGGTGAAGCGCGTGCGAAGCAAGCCGCATCGTGCGGTCACGTCGTGCTGGTCCCGCCACGGTGGTGGTGCCGGACAATGCCGTCGATGCAAGACCGCAGCTCGCGCCTGGCGCTGTACCTCGACCTGATCCGCTGGGACCGGCCGGCCGGCTGGCTGCTGCTGCTGTGGCCGTCGTTGAGCGCGCTTTGGATCGCTGCCGACGGCTTTCCGGGCTGGCACCTGCTGGCCGTGTTCGTGCTCGGCACGATCCTGATGCGCAGCGCCGGCTGCTGCGTCAACGATGTCGCCGACCGTGACTTCGACCGCCATGTCAAGCGCACTGCGCAGCGGCCGGTGACACGCGGCTCGGTGTCGGTGCGCGAAGCGCTGTGGCTAGGTGCGTTTCTCGCACTGCTGGCCTTTGTGCTGGTATTGACCACCAACCCGGCGGCCGTCAGCCTGTCGGTCGCGGCGTTGCTGGTGTCGCTGGGCTACCCCTTCGCCAAGCGCGTGCTCGCCATGCCGCAGGCGGTGCTCGGCGTGGCCTTCAGCTTCGGCGTGCCGATGGCCTTTGCGGCGGCCCTCGGCGGCACCGATTGGGGGCTGGCCGCGATCGCCGCTGCGGTGCCGGCGTACGCCTGGTGGCTGCTGCTGGGCAACCTGTTCTGGGTGCTGGCCTACGACACCGAATACGCCATGGTCGACCGCGACGATGACCTGAAGATCGGCATCAAGACCTCGGCGCTCACGCTGGGCCGCTACGACGTTCCCGCCGTGATGGGCTTTTATGCCGTCTATCTGCTGTCGTGGGCCGGGCTCGGCGTCGCGCTCGGCCTGGGCCGCGTCTACCTGCTGGGAATCGCCGCCGCCGCGCTGCAGGCGCTGTGGCACTACACGCTGATCCGAACGCGCACGCGCGAGGGCTGCTTCAAGGCTTTCAGGCTGAACCATTGGCTCGGCTTCGCGGTGTTTGCCGGCGTGGCGCTGGACCTGTCTTTGCGCTGAGGCCGCAAACGTGGGCCCGCCACCGGCCACTCGGCGGCGGGGTTGCCCGCGACAAGCGTGGCCCGGCCGGGCCTTGTCAGATCGAGTCGCCGAGTTCGCGCGCGCGCTGTTGCGCCGCGCGCAGGGCGCGGATGAAGGCCGGCTTGACGCCGTCGGCCTCGAGCGAGCTGATGGCCGCATGCGTGGTGCCACCCTTCGAGGTGACACGTTCGCGCAAGAGCGCGGGCGCTTCGTCCGACTGCCGCGCCAGCGCGGTCGCTCCGGCGAAGGTGCTCAGTGCGAGCCTGCGGCCCTGGGCCTCGCTCAGGCCCATGTCCACGGCCGCCTGCATCATGGCCTCGACGAAGTAGAAGACATAGGCCGGGCCCGAACCCGACAGCGCGGTCACGGCATCCAGGTCCTTCTCGTTCTGCAGCCACAGCAGCTCACCGGTGGGTGCCAGCACCTGTTCGACCGCGGCACGCTCGGCCGCGCTGACCCCGGCACGCGCAAACAGCCCCGCGATGCCCTGGCCGATGAGCGCAGGCGTGTTGGGCATGGCGCGCACCACGCGCGCGCTGCCGCTGGCGCGCGCGATGGTGTCGCTGCGGATGCCGGCCATCACGCTGAGCTGCAAGGCGCCCGCCACGAACGCTGCGCAAGGCGCGGCCGCCTCGGCAAAGAGCTGGGGCTTGACCGCCCAGACCACCATCTCGGCCACGGCCAAAGTGGCATCGGCCGCGCCCAGGGCCACGAGGCCGAACATCTGCGCCAGCCGCTGGCGCTGCGCCTCCAAGGGCTCGACCACCTGGATCGACGCAGGCGTGAGCCCGGCCTTCAGCAGGCCGCCGATCAGTGCGCCGGCCATGCTGCCGCCGCCGATGAAGGCGATGCTGGAAGGGCTCATGCAGGCAGTGTAGCCAGCCGGTCGACGATGGCCCCGGCTTCAGGGCCGGCGCGGAGTCCTTAAACTGCGCGATTGCACCAACGCCGCCAAGGACACCATGAACTGCCGCCATCTCCTCGCCGCCACGCTGCTGGCCCTGGCCCCTCTGGGTGTGCTGGCGCAGGCCGCCTGGCCGAACAAGCCGGTGAAGATCGTCGTGCCCACCGGGCCGGGCAGCTCGCTCGACCTGATCGCCCGCTCGATGAGCGACAAGCTCAGCGCACGCTGGGGCCAGCCGGTGGTGGTGGAAAACAAACCCGGTGCTGGCGGCATGCTCGGTCTGGACATCGCGGCCAAGGCCAGCGACGGCCACACGCTGGCCATCGGCTTCAACGGGCCCATCGCCTTCGCGCCCTTTTTGTATCGCAAGATGCCCTACGACCCGGCCAAGGACCTGGTGCCGGTGATCATGACCACCAGCCAGCCCAACGTGCTGGCGGTGAGCGTGGACAAGGTCAGCGCCAAGAGCGTGGCCGAGTTCGTCGCCTGGGCCAAGGCCGAAAACGCCAGGCCCGGCGGCAGGCTCAACTACTCGTCGCTGGGCAACGGCAGCTCGGCGCACCTGACGATGGAGCTGTTCATGGCCGAGGCCGGCTTCACGGCCACGCACGTGCCCTTCAACGGCTCGCCGCCGGCGGCCATGGCGGTTGCGCAGGGCGAGGTCGAGGCCACCTTCATGGTCGCACCCGCGCTGCTGCCGCATGTGCGCAACCACAAGGTGCGCATGCTGGCAGTAAGCAGCGCGCAGCGCCCCGCAGCGCTGCAGGAGCTGCCGACGCTGGCCAGCGCTGGCTACCCGAATGTCGAGTCGCTGGCCTGGAACGGCCTGTTCGTGCCCGCCGGCACGCCCGAAGCGGTGCTGCAGAAGATCAACGCCGACGTAAACGCCGTGTTGCTGGAGCCTGCCGTGCGCGACGCGCTGGACGCGCAGGGCCTGACGGTGGTGGGCGGCAGCGCCGCCGACTTCAGGCGCATCATCGACGCCGAAAGCAAGCGCTGGGGACCGGTGATCACCAAGATCGGCGTCAAGCTCGACTGACCCCTTGCGCCGCCCGCGCCCCTTGCCCTCCAGCCCTTTGCCCCGATATCCACACGATGAACACTCAAACGCCCGACGCTGGCCTGTCCTTCGACGTCACCGAAGCCGACTTCCGCAAGACCGTGCTCGAGCGCTCGCTCGAGGTGCCGGTGCTGGTGGACTGCTGGGCCCCCTGGTGCGCGCCCTGCCGCAACCTGAAGCCGGTGCTGGAAAAGCTGGT
>DASQFA010000721.1:0-28470 GCA_035633375.1 Rubrivivax sp. | reverse complement strand
ATGGTGGCCTTTGCCGGCACCGGCGCGATCTTCCTGGGCATGGCCTCGATGTCCACCATCATCAAGCGTGACCTGTCGGCCATGGGCAAGTGGCTGTTCATCGGCGCGATCATGCTGCTGGTGGCGGGCATCGCCAATTTCTTCATCCAGAGCAGCGCGCTGATGATCACGCTGTCGGTGCTGGCCATCGGCATCTTCTCGGCCTTCATCCTGTACGACCTGAAGCGTGTGCAGGACGGCGAGGAGACGAACTACATCACCGCCACTCTGGGCGTGTACCTGAGCCTGTACAACGTGTTCCAGAGCCTGCTGGCGCTGCTCGGTATCTTCGGCGGCGACCGCGAATAACCGCAATCTCCCGCGCTACCCACGCCAGGGTCTTCGGGCCCTGTTTTCATTCGTGGCGCCGAATCGCGCCGCTGCGTGGCGGGGCGGCGGCTACAGCTCGCGCTCGAACACCGCCATGCTCTCCACATGGGCGGTGTGAGGGAACATGTTCACCATGCCGGCATGCGTACAGCGGTAGCCTGCCTGGTGCACCAGTAAGCCGGCGTCGCGCGCCAGCGTCGCGGGGTTGCAGCTGACATAGACGATGCGCTGCGGCGGGGACCAGCCGGCCACAGGTTCGGCATGCAGTTCGGCCAGCGCCTTGGCCAGCGCAAAGGCGCCCTCGCGCGGCGGATCGACCAGCCATTTGTGCGCCACGCCCTGCGCCACCAAGTCCCTGGCGCCGAACTCGAACAGATCGTGGGCCGCGAAGCGTGTCTTCGCGCTCAGCCCGTTCAGCGCGGCGTTGTCGCGGGCGCGCTGCACCAGCAGCTCACTGCCTTCGATGCCCAGCACCTGCGCGGCCCGTGTGGCCATCGGCAGGCTGAAGTTGCCCAGGCCGCAGAACCAGTCGATCACATGCTCGTGCGGCTGCACACCGAGCAGGCGCAGCGCGCGCGCCACCAGCACCTCGTTGATTGCGGCATTGACCTGGGTGAAGTCGGTCGGCTTGAAAGGCAGGCGGATGCCGAACTCGGGCAGCCGGTAGTCGAGCACCGGCGCGTCGTCATCCAGCAGGTGCACGGTCTCGGGGCCCTTGGGCTGCAGCCACCATTGCACCGCATGGCGTGCGCCAAACTCGCGCAGCCGCACGCCATCGGGCTGGCTCAAGGGTTCCAGATGGCGCAACACTAGCGCGCTGACATCGGCGCCCAACGCCAGCTCGATCTGCGGCAGGCGGTCGCGCTGGCCCATCGAGCCGATCAACTCACGCAAGGGCATGAGCAGCGCGCTGATGGCCGGCGGCAGTACCGGGCAGACCTGCATGTCCGCCACGTAACGCGACTTGCGCTCGTGGAAACCCACCAGCACCGTGCCCTTCTTGGCCACGTGCCGCACCGACAGCCGGGCACGATGGCGGTAACCCCAGGCCGGGCCTTCGATCGGGCGCAGGATCATCTCGGCCTTGACCTTGGCCAGATGCCACAGGTTGTCTTCCAGCACACGCTGCTTGACCGCCACCTGCGCGGCCGGATGCAGGTGCTGCATCTTGCAGCCGCCGCAGGCGCCGGCATGCAGGCCGAAGTGCGGGCACATCGGCCGCACGCGCTGCGCGCTCTCGCGGCGCAGCGCCGTCATCGTGCCCTGCTCCCAGTGGTTCTTGCTCCGCCCCGAGCTGCATCGCACCTCTTCGCCGGGCAGCGCGCCTTCGATGAAGACCACCTTGCCGTCACTCTTGCGGGCCACGCCCTGCGCCTGCAGGTCGAGCGAGTCGACCGCCAGCCATTCGTCTTGTGCCATGCAAGGGATTATCCGGGTGCGGGTGCCATGAAAAAGGCCACCCGCAGGCGGCCTGGCTGCCTGGGTAGGCCGCGGAATCAGGGCTTCACGTACTCCGAGATTACCTTCCACCTGCCGTCGGTGATCTGCGACAGGCGCGAGGCATCGCTGCCCAACCGCCTGGTGGCGGTGAAGGTGGATTCGGGGCCACCAAAGATGTCGGGCGGGATGGTCATCGTGTCCATGGACTTGATGAAGCTGTCGGTGCTCAGGTTCGGCCCGGCCTTGTTGGCCGCCTTGATGAAGGAGTCGATGATCAGGTAGCCATAGGCCGAGAACACCGTCGGATCCTCGTTGAACTGGGTCTTGTACTTCGTCGCCCAGAAGCGCAGTGGCTGCGAGGCCTCGTCCAGGTACGGCACCTGCTGGGCCATCGCGGCGTGCAGCCCGTCCATGGCCTTGCCGCCGAGCTTGTGGATCAGCTCGGTGTAGGCCGCGCTGGAACCCAGGAACACCGGGTTGAAGCCGGTCTTGCGCGCCTCGCCGATGGTGCCGATGGTCTCGCGGATGATGGTGCCCAGCACCACCAGGTCGCAGCCCGAGCCCTTCATCTTGGCCACCTGCGAGGAGAAGTCGGTCGCGCCGCGCTTGAACGAGGTCTTCTCGACCAGCTCCATGTTCATGGTCTTCAACCCGGCTTCGGCGCCGCGCAGCACTTCCAGGCCGAACTCGTCGTCCTGGTAGATGGTGCAGACCTTCTTCGCGTTCTTCTCTTTCACGAGCCTGGGCACGAAGGTGCGCATCTGGTCGAAGTAGGTCACCGCGAAGGCGTACTTCAGCCGGTTCAGCGGCTCGTACATCTCGCGCGCCGCGGTCACCGGAAAGAAGTTGACGACGTTCTTCTCGAACTGGATCGGCATCGCGGCATTGTTCTGCGCGGTGCCGATATGCCCGGCCATGATGAAGATCTTGTCCTGGTTGACCAACTTCTGCGCGGCCAGCACGGCGCGCTTCGGGTCGTAGCCGGAATCCTCGACGACGAGCTTGATCTTGCGGCCGTGGATGCCACCTTGCTCGTTGATCTCCTCCACGCGCAGCAGCATGCCCTGGCGCACGGCCTTGCCGAAGCCGGCCAGCGGACCCGACAGGTCCTGGATCGAGCCCACCAGGATCTCGTTCTTGCTCACGCCCTGGGATTGCGCCAGCGCGCCACCCGTGGCCAACGCCAGCGAGCCGGCAAGCAGTGTCAAAAGCCTCTTCATCGTCATGCTCCAGTGGTTGCGAAATCGGTTCGGTCGTGTGTGTCAGCGGTACATCGCCTCGATGGCCGCGCTGTACTTCTTCTCGACCAGCTTGCGTTTGAGCTTCATGGTCGGCGTGAGTTCATCGTCCTCGGCGGTCAGCTGGTTCTGCAGCAGGTAGAACTTCTTGATCTGCTCGACGCGGGCGAACTTCTTGTTCACGCGCTCGATCTCGGCCCAGATCAGGTCCTGCACGTCCTTGGCCTGCGTCAGGCTGGCGTAGTTGCTGAACGGGATGTCGCGGTCCTGCGCGAACTTCTCCACGTTCTCCTGGTCGATCATGACGATCACCACCAGATACGGGCGCTTGTCGCCGATGACCACCGCGTCGGTGATGTAGGGCGAGAACTTCAGGTCATTCTCCAGCTCGCTGGGCGTGATGTTCTTGCCGCCGGCGGTGATGATGATGTCCTTCATCCGGTCGGTGATGTAGAAGTAGCCGTCGTCGTCGACATGGCCGACGTCGCCGGTGTGCAGCCAGCCTTCGGCGTCGATGGTCTCGGCCGTCTTCTCGGGCTGGTTCAGGTAGCCGAGGATGACGTTGGGCCCGCGCAGCAGGATCTGATTGCTGCCTTCGGCAATGCGCATCTCCAGGCCCGGCCCGGGCAGGCCGATGCTGCCGGGACGAATGCCGTGGACGGGCGTGGCCGTGCCTGCACCGCAGGTCTCGGTCATGCCCCAGGCCTCGCGCAGCGGAATGCCCAGCGCCAGAAACCAGCGGATCAGGTCCGGCGAAATCGGTGCCGCTGCGGTCAGGCCGACCTCGACACGGTCCATGCCGACCATGCGCTTGACATTGTTCAGCACCAGAGCGCGTGCCAGCATGTAGCGCAGCTTCAGCAGCGCCGACGGCTGGCTGCGCTGCAGCGTGCACTGCGCCACCTCGCGGCCCACGCTCAACGCCCAGGCATAGGCGGCCTGCTGCAGCTTGTCGGCCTCGCCCAGGCCGATGGCCACCTGCGAATAGATCTTCTCCCACACGCGCGGCACGGCAAAGAACAGGCTGGGCCGCACCTCGCGCAGGTTTTCGAACACCGTCTCGGGGTTCTCGACGAAGTTGACCACCGAGCCGCGCTCGATGGGCACGAACTCGCCGATCATGCGCTCGGCGATGTGGCACAGCGGCAGGAAGGCGATGCGCTCGCCGCCGCGCGGCAGGCCTTCGTAGAGCGTGCTCGACAGCGACGCCAGCACCGCGCAGATGTTGTCCTGGCTGATCATCGCGCCCTTGGGGCGGCCGGTGGTGCCGGAGGTATAGACCAGCACCGCCATCTCGGAAGGCTGGCGCGAGCGGCTGCGCTCGTCCAGCAGCTGCGGGTGCAGGCGCAGGTGGATGCGGCCCAGCTCGCGCAGTTGATCCAGGCTGATGACGCGCGCGTCGTCGAAGGTACTCAGGCCTTCCATGTCGAAGACGATCACGCGCCGCACCAGCGGCAGCCTCTCGGCGATCTCCAGGTACTTGTCGAGCTGCTCGTCGTCCTCGACGAAAAGATGCACGGTGCGCGAGTCGCTGCACAGGAACTCGATCTGCGGCGCGGCATCGGTGGGGTAGATGCCGTTGCACACGCCGCCCACCGACTGCACGGCCAGGTCGCACCAGACCCACTCGCGGCAGGTGTTGGACAGCACCGCGGCCACCTCGCCCGGCTCGAAGCCGATGCTCACCAACCCGGCACCGATCTCGGCGACGATGGTGGACACCTCGTTCCAGCTGTAGGCGCGCCAGATGCCGAGTTCCTTCTGGCGCATCATCGTCGCGTCGCCCAGTTCCTTGACGCGCAGGCGGAACAGCTCGGGGATCGACTTGTAGGGCAACGCATCGACCTTCCAGCCGAACTGATCGCCGCGCACGATGCGGTGCGGATCGCGTGTGCAGGGGGTGCTGCTCATCGCCAGGTCTTCTTCTTCTTCCAGCGGCGCTCGCCGCGCACGCCGGCGTCCTTCTTGCCGAGATAGAACTCCTTGATGTCGTCCTTCTCGCGCAGCACGGCGCAGCGGTCGTCCATGACGATGCGGCCGGTCTCGAGCACGTAGCCGTGATCGGCGACGTTCAGCGCCATGTTGGCGTTCTGCTCGACCAGCAGCATGGTCGTGCCGCGCTCGCGGTTGATGCGCACGACGATCTCGAAGATCTCGCGCGTGAGCTTCGGCGACAGGCCCAGGCTGGGCTCGTCCAGCAGCATCAGCGCGGGTGCGGCCATCAGCGCGCGCGAGATGGCCAGCATCTGCTGCTGGCCGCCGGACAGCAGGCCGGCGTCCTGCGTGGCGCGCTCGCGCAGGATCGGAAAGTAGGTGTAGGCCATCTCGACGTCGCGCGCCACCGCATCGCGGTCGGTGCGCGTGTAGGCGCCCATCAGCAGGTTGTCGCGCACCGACAGCAGCGGGAACACCTCGCGCCCCTCCGGCACATGGCTCAGGCCCATGCGCACGATCAGCGACGGGTCGAGCGCCGTGATGTTCTGCCCCTTGAAGGAGACACTGCCTCGGCTGGGGTCGAGGATGCCGGAGATGGTCTTGAGGATGGTGCTCTTGCCGGCACCGTTGGAGCCGAGCACGGTGACGATCTCGCCGCGCCGCACCTTCAGGCTCACGCCGCGGATGGCCTTGATCGGGCCATACGAGCTCTCGACGTTGGCCAGTGCCAGGATGATGTCGTCGTCGCGAGTCAAGCCCTGCGTCATGCCGCGGCCCTTCGCAGCGAGGACAGGTCGTCGGTGCTGCCCAGGTAGGCCTCGATCACGCCAGGGTGCGACTGCACTTCTTCGGGTGTGCCCAGCGCCAGCACCTCGCCCTGGTTCATGGCCAGCACGCGGTCGGAGACCTTGGATACCAGGCTCATGTCGTGCTCGACCATCAGCACGGTGATGCCCAGTTCGCGCTGGATGTCCAGGATCCACCAGGCCATGTCGTCGGTTTCCTCGACGTTCAGCCCCGACGAAGGCTCGTCCAGCAGCAGCAGCTTGGGCTCGGCGCACAGCGCGCGGGCCAGCTCCACCACCTTGCGCACGCCGTAGGGCAGGCCGGCGACCATCATGTCGCGGAAGCGCTGCAGGCCGAGGAATTCGATCACCTCTTCGGACTTGCGCCGCGCATGGATCTCGGCACGCCGCGTCGCGCCGGTGAACAGCAGGTCCTGCCACAGGCGGGTGCGGCGGTGCGTGTGCGTGCCGATGAGCAGGTTCTGCAGCACGCTGGCGAACTCGAACAGCTCAATGTTCTGGAAGGTGCGCGCAATGCCCAGCGCCGCCACCGCATGCGGCGGTTTCGCCACCAGGTCCTCGCCGTCGTAGCGGATGCTGCCGGCGGTGGGCTGGTAGATGCGGCTGATCAGGTTGAACACGGTCGTCTTGCCGGCGCCGTTGGGGCCGATGATGGTGAACACCTCGCCGCGCTGCACGTCGAAGCTGACCTGGTTGACGGCCACCAGCCCGCCGAACTTGACGGTGAGTTCCTTGGCGCTGAGCAATGGTCCGCTCATTTCAACCTGTCGGACTTCTGGAAGGACTTCTGCCGCCGGAACATGCCCGCGCGGTAGAACGGGAACAGCTGCAGGTAGGTGCGCATCTTCAGCCAGCGGCCATAAAGGCCATGTGGCTCGAACATCACGAAGGCCACCAGCACCACGCCGTAAACCACCAATTGCAACCCCGGCGACTGGCCCACCGAGGCGGGCAGGTAGTCCTTGGCCATGGCGATCAGCTGCGGCATGGTGATGAGGAAGATCGCACCGAGAAACACGCCGTGCACCGAGCCCAGGCCGCCGACCACCACCATCAGCAGCAGGTCGATCGACTGCACGATGTTGAACTGCTCGGGCGACAGGAACTTGATCTTGTGTGCGTACAGCGCCCCGCCCAGGCCGGCCAGCGCGGCCGACAGCGCGAAGGACGTGGTCTTGTAGCGCGCCAGGTGGATGCCCATGCTCTGCGCCGAAATCTCGGAGTCTCGTATGGCCACGAAGGCGCGCCCGGTGGGCGAGCGCAGCAGGTTCAGGATGGCCAGCGTGCAAAGCACCACCACCACCAGGCACAGGAAGTAGAACTCCACGCTGCTTTCCAGCGTCCAGCCGAACATGGCAGGCGACTTGACGTGCATGCCGGCATTGCCGCCGGTCACCGATTCCCAGCGCGCCATGGCTTCTTCGACGATGAAGCCGAAGGCCAGCGTGGCGATGCCCAGGTAGATGCCCTTCACGCGCAACGCCGGCACGCCGATGATCACGCCGACGATGGCCGAAAGCCCGCCGGAACAGGCCAGTGCCAGCGGAAAGGGCCAGCCGGCGTTGGTGAGCACGGCCTGCGTGTAGGCACCCACGCCGAGGAAGGCCGCGTGCCCGATCGAGAACTGCCCGGTGAAGCCGGCCAGCAGCATCAGGCCCAGGCCGACGGTGGCATAGATCAGCACGAACACCAGCTGCGCCAGCACGTACTCCGACAGGATCCACGGCGCCGCCAGCAGAAACAACCCGAGCAGGCCGTACCAGAAGGCCTGCCCACCGTGCTTGACGATGCGGATGTCCTGCTCGTAGTCGGTCTTGAAGATGAAGCGCATGTCAGCCGTCGCCCGCCGCCAACCCGGTGGCCACGCCACGACCCATCGAGCGCACGCCGTGGAGCCGGCTGGGCCGGTCCACTGGCGTCGCCCCCCTGGGGGGGAGCGCCGAAGGCGCTACGCGGGGGCTCATACCTTCTTTCGCAGCTTCTCGCCGAACAGCCCGTTCGGCTTGACCATCAGCATGATCAGCACCACGATGTACGGGGCGATGTCCTTGAAGCCTTCGGGCAGGTAGAAGCCCGACAGGCTCTCGACGATGCCGATGATCAACCCGCCGACGATGGCCCCGGGCAGGCTGCTGAAACCGCCGACCACCGCCGCCGGAAAGGCCTTCAGGCCGATGAAGCCCATGTTGGCGTGCACGAAGGTGATCGGCGCCAGCAGCAGCCCGGCAATCGCCGCCACCGCCGCCGCCAGGCCCCAGACCAGGCCGTTCAGGCGCTGCACCGGAATGCCCATGTAGTAAGCGGCGATCTGGTTCTGCGAAGAGGCCTGCATGGCGATGCCGATCTTGCTGTAGCGGAACAGCGCAAACAGCCCCAGGCAAAGCACCGCCGTGGCGCCGATCACGGCCAGGTGTTCATAGGCCAGCACCAGTTCGCCCAGGCGCAGCGTCATGTCCTTGTAGGGCACCGGCAATGTGTGGGTTTCGGTGCCGATCACCGGCACCATCGTGATCAGCCCGCGCGCGATGTAGCTGATGCCGATGGTAAGCATGACGATCGAGAAGGCCGGCTGGCCGAGCACGGGGCGGATCACCAGGCGCTCGGCAAACACGCCGAACAGGGCCATCGCGGCGATGGAGCTCAGCACCGCCAGCCAGAACGGGAAACCCAGTATCGTCATCAGCACCAGCCCGCAGAAGGCACCGAGCATCATCAGGTCGCCTTGTGCGAAGGTCACCGTCTCGGTGGCCTTGTAGATGAGCACGAAGCCCAGCGCGATCAGCCCATAGATGCAGCCCTGGGCGGAACCGCTGATGATCAACTGGACAAACTGCACTTGGGCGTTGGCGGGCTTGATGGGCGACGCGCGATGCTAGCCGTGATCCTGCAGGGCCCTACCTAAGGAAAACGCTCACGGAACGCGACCCGCATCTTGCCTGGGCGTTCAAGCAAACCCCCCGTTCGCGGGGGCAGCGGGCCGGACTTGCAGCAGTCGCCACAGCGCGGCGCACGCGGACGGGCGCCCATCGCAGGGCACGCTCGTCAGCGGGCCGGCAGCAGCCTGGCGGGGTCGATGGGTTTGCCCTGGCGGCGAACTTCGAAATGCAGCTGCACCCGCTCGGCATCGCTGGATCCCATCTCGGCGATCTTCTGCCCGCGGCGCACCACCTGGTCATCCTTGACCAGCAGCGTCTGGTTGTGCGCATAGGCCGTGAGGTAGACCTCGCTGTGTTTGACGATCACCAGGTTGCCGTAGCCGCGCAATGACGAGCCGGCATACACCACACGCCCGTCGCCGGCCGCCAGCACCGGGTCGCCGGCCTTGCCGGCGATGGTCAAGCCCTTGTTACGCCCCTCGTCGAAACCGGCAATCAGCGCGCCGGATGCCGGCCAGATCCAGACCAACTCTTCGCTGGAGTCGCGCACCGGCGGGGCAGTGCCGGTGGGCGCAGGTACCGCGGATGCGACCGGCGCTGCGGCGATTGCCGCTGCATTGGGCGGCGAAACCGATGCGGTCGAGGCAGGCGGCACGGTGGGCACTGCCGCGGCGGCCGAAGCCGTCGCCGGCGCAGGCGGCGCCACGGCGGGCAGCGCGGGCACGGCGTCCAACGGGCGCGTCTCGACACGCCCGGCCCCCGGCACCGCGCGCGCCGAAACCGCGGCCGCATCGACACCCGGCGGCACGACACGCAGCACCTGCCCGACCTCGACCACGTTCGGGTTGTCCAGGCTATTCCAGCGCACCAGATCGCGCCAGTTCTGCCCGGTGTCGAGCGCGATGCGCAGCACCGTGTCGCCGGGCTTGACGGTGTAGTAGCCGGGCTTGCCGGCGTTCTCGGCTCCAGGCAAGGGTTTGGGCGGGGCTTCAGTGCCGGGTGGCGGTGCGGCCGGCGAGGCCACGACGGGCGGCGGTGCAACGGGCCGAGCGGGGGTGCTGCGGGTTTCCACCGGCGCCTTGTGGCTCGCGGACGAACAACCGGCCACGATCAGCACGAACAAAACCCATACAGGCAGCCGATACCTGCCCACGCGAAGAAATCCCATGCCCACTGCTACCACCTATTCGATACCCGATTTTAGTGGCACGAAGTGCACCGCCTCGTGCATCGATCGACGGTACTCGTCGCCGTGCCGATCGACCACCAGAAGCATCTGCCCCGCGCCTTTGCCGCCTTGCATCGGCGCCACCAGCCGGCCGCCCGGCGCCAGCTGTTCGAGCCATGCTGCAGGCAGCTCGTGACCGCCGGCAGCGGCAATGATGCTGTCGTAGGGCGCGTTGGGCGCGTGTCCGAGCCGGCCGTCGCCGTACACCAGTCGGATATGGCCGGCTCGCTGCGCACCCAGATTGTCGCGCGCCTTGTCGTGCAGCGGCTTGAGACGCTCGACCGACAGCACACGCGTGCCCATCCGTCCGAGCAGTGCGGTCTGGTAGCCACAACCGGTACCGATCTCGAGCACCCGGCCGAGCGTGCCGCCGGCACGCGCGCCGGCCCCGTCATGCAGCAGGCTGAGCATGCGCGCCACCACCGATGGCTTGGAGATGGTCTGGCCCAGCCCGATCGGCAGGCTGGTGTCTTCATAGGCCTGAGTGGCCAGCGCGCTGTCCACGAAATGATGGCGCGGCACGCTGCGCATGGCCTGGCACACGGCTTCGTGGCAGTGGAATTCGGCGCGCAGTCGTTGCACCAGGGCCAGCCGCACCGCCGCCGAGTCCATGCCCAGCCCGCTGGGCCGGTGCTGGCGCGTGGCGTCATCCGCCGCCTGGTGCAGTGGCCGCTGCGGGCGCAGCGTGGCGGTGCCCTTGGATGCCGTGCCGGGCGGCATCTGCCCCAGGTCCAATGGAAAGCGCGGCGCGCGCGCGGCAGGTTTCTGTGTCATGCCTGCGCCCGGCTGGCGGCACGGCTCATCGAGCCACGGCACGGAGCCATCATGCCAACCCGGCCCAGGCACCCAGCGATGCGTGGTCGGTCAGGTCCACCTGCAACGGTGTGATGGAAATGCGGCCCTGCGCCGTGGCATGGAAGTCGGTGCCCTCGCCCGCATCGCGCGCGTCGCCGGCCGGGCCGATCCAGTAGATCGCCTCGCCGCGCGGGTTGGTCTGGCGAATCACGGCCTGGCTGGCATGGCGCCGACCGAGCCGGGTAATGCGGGCGGGCAGGCCGGCGGCATCGGCGCGGTTTGGAATGTTCACGTTCAGCAACCATGGGCCGGACGGCATGTGGCTGGCCAGCAACCGATCGATCAGCCTGCGCGCCGCGGCAGCGGCGGCTTCGATCTCGCCCCAGCCTTTTTCGACCTGCGAGAAGGCGATCGCCGGCACGCCGAACAGGTAGCCCTCCATGGCCGCGGCCACGGTGCCTGAATAGAGTGTGTCGTCGCCCATGTTGGCGCCGTTGTTGATGCCCGAAAGCACCAGGTCCGGCCGGTGCGGCAGCAAGCCCGTCAGCGCCACGTGCACACAATCCGAAGGCGTGCCGTTGACCACGTGAAAGCCCTTTTGCTGCTCTCCAGTGGCTTCGAACACCGACAGCGGCCGGTTCAGCGTCAAGGCATTCGAGGTGCCGCTGGCGTTTTGCTCGGGCGCCACCACGTCGATCTCGCCGAGCCCGGCGCAGGCGCGTACCAGCGCGGCCAGGCCGGGAGCCAGGTAACCGTCGTCATTGGCGATCAGGATACGCATGGTTGCATTGTAGGCAGCCTCCTGCCAAGCCACCGTGCGCACAGCCGACTTGCCTATCATGCCGCTTCGATCGACAGCCGAGAGGACATCATGCAAGCCTGGTTCTGCGAAACGCTCACCGGCCCCGAAGGCCTGGTCTGGAAGGATGTGCCGACGCCCGCACCGGGCCCGGGCGAGGTGCGCATCGCCATCCGCGCGGCCAGCCTCAACTTTCCGGACATCCTCATCGTGCAAGGCAAGTACCAGGCCAAGCCGGCGCTGCCCTTCGTGCCCGGCTCCGAGTTCTCGGGGCTGGTCGACGCGCTGGGCGAAGGTGTCACCCATCTGAAGCACGGCGATGCGGTGGCCGCGGTGGGCTCCACCGGCGGCTTCGCCACGCATGCCATCGTGAATGCGAAGCAGGCGCTGAAGCTGCCACCGGGCTTTGCGCTGGAGGACGCGGCGGCTTTCGCGCTGACCTATGGCACCACGCACCATGCGCTGATCGACCGTGCGGCACTGCAGCCCGGCGAGACCGTGCTCGTGCTCGGTGCAGCCGGTGGTGTGGGCACCTCGGCCATCCAGATTGCCAAGGCGGCTGGCGCCAGGGTCATCGCTGCCGCGTCCACCGACGAGAAGTGTGCCTTCTGCCGCGAGCTCGGCGCCGATGCCACCATCAACTATGGCAGCGCCAACATCCGCGATGCGTTAAAAGACCTGACCGGCGGCAAGGGCCCCGACGTGGTCTACGACCCGGTCGGCGGCGACCTGGCCGAAGCGGTGTTCCGCTCCATTGCCTGGCGCGGGCGCTACCTGGTCATCGGCTTCGCCCAGGGCGGCATCCCCGCCCTGCCCTGGAACCTGGCCTTGCTGAAGGGCGCTTCCATCGTCGGCGTATTCTGGGGCGACTTCGTGCGCCGCGAACCCGAGGCCAGCGCCAAGGGCATGGCGCATCTGGCGCAGTGGTATGCGCAGGGCAAGATCAAGCCCGCCATCGACCAGCGGCTGCCGATGCGCGAGCTGCCTGCGGCCTATGCGCGAATGGCCACGCGCAAGGTACAGGGCAAGGTGCTGATGGTCAACGCCTGAGGCGCGGCCCGCTCGCGCACCGGCCCGCAGCGGCCAACGCATGGTTTGGCGCCAGGCAACTGGGATAGCATGCCTTCTTCTTCGAGTGCACCGCAACGACGACATGGCCGCCGACTTGCCCACGTCGGCAGGATGTCCGGTCGGTGCGGCCCGGCGGGAGTTCGATCGACAGGAGCGGCCCGATGGCGGTGAAGGTGCTGATCGTTGAAGACAATCCGGTGGCACGCAGCTTCCTGTGCCGCGTGGTACGCGAAAGTTTCAGCGACCTCATCGCCATCACCGAGTCCGGCGACCTGGAATCGGCGCGCCGCCAGATCAGCCTGAGCGGCGGCGCGCAGGGGCTGCCCGGCGTCGAACCTTTCAAGCTGCTGCTCGTCGACCTGGAGCTGCCCGACGGCAACGGCATGGAACTGCTGGCCGAACTGGCGCACTACCCGGCAACGAAGATCGTCACCACCTTGTACTCCGACGACGACCACCTGTTCCCGGCCCTGCAATGCGGTGCCGACGGCTACTTGCTGAAGGAAGACCGCTTCGAAGTGCTGGTCGAAGAGCTGCAGAAGATCGTGCGCGGCCAGCCACCGCTGTCACCGGCCATCGCACGCAGGCTGCTGACGCATTTCCGCCCTGCCGGCAGCGCCAATGCGGCACCGTCCGATTCGGGTTTCAATTCCGCGGTCGTGTTCCAGAGCAGCCGCCCGGTGCCGATCGACAAGCCGCTCGAGCATGAACGTCTGACACCACGCGAGAGCGAGGTGCTCACCTACCTGAGCAAAGGCTTCACGATCAAGGAGATCGCCGGCCTGATGGGCATCAAGTGGTTCACCGTCAACGACCACATCAAGTCCATCTACAAGAAGCTCAATGTCTCGAGCCGCGCCGAGGCAGCCGTGCTGGCCAGCAAGCAGGGGCTGGTGTGAACGCTGCGGGCAGCGCCGCTCGGCACTGAGAGGATGGCAGGCCGCGGCGCGCGACCAACATGGCGCAACGCGATTCGTCTGCCGACGCGGCATCGTCAAAGGTGGCCGGGGCGGCACGCTCCATTCCCCTGGCCCGTGGCGTTGAAGCCATAGCGCTCGACACGACGCCACCGACGCGGCCACGCAGGCTCGTGCTGCAGCGCCGCGCGCTGTGGGGCGTGGCCTTGATGGGCTGCCTGGGCGTGCTTTTCCTGATGCGCGCCCTGGCGGCCACTCCCTACATCGATGCCGTCTGGCGCATCGAGGGACGCGGCGTGGTCGAACTGGTGTCGAGCCCGCTGCCTGGCTTGCACGCGCTGTCGGGTGCCCACCTGAGCCGCATCACCGGGAGTGACGGCACAACCCTCGGGGTCGAAGACAGCCTGATGCATCGCGCGTTGCGATGGACCGTCGATGATGCACGGCGTGCGCATGTCACCCAGGTGCAGCAGCAGTTGTCGTCGATGCTTCGACATGGGCCAGTGACGCTGCATTTCGAGGGCGGCCAGCAGGTCACGTTGAGCCCTTCGGCGCGCGGAATCGCCGGACTGGGCGCGTTCTTCTGGTTGATGTGCGGGCTGACGCTGTCGCTCGGCCTGGTGGCCGCAGCCGTCATCATCGCGCACCCGCATTGGCTCAACGTGCCGTACCTGGTGATCAGCTTGTGCCAGGCCCTCAACCTGCTGGCCATCGGCATCGAGACCCTGCCCGGCCTGGGCCTGCCGCAGGGCTTTGCCGGCCCCAGCCTGTTCGCAAGAATGGGCTTCGACCTGTTCAGCGCCGCGGCCATGGTGCATCTGTCGACCTTGCAGCCCTTGCGCCTGCCCGCCGGACCTTGGATCGCAGGCGCCACCTGGGGGCTGTGTGCCGCGCTGCTGGCCGCTGCGTCCTTGCACACCGTGCCGGCCGTCTGGTGGTGGACCCAGGGCGGTGTCGCCGCCTGCGGGCTGTTGACCATCGGCCTGATGTCCTGGTCCTACCGGCTCGAGCCGAATCCTTTCGCGGTGCTGATGCGGCGCCTGGCGGCGGCTGCCACTGCCACCTTCGTGCTGCAGAGCGTGGCGGTGGCGGTGGCGGTGGCCAGCCGGCACGACCTCGTCGCCCACGCGGAAGCGTCGTTGAGCTCGGTCATCTGGTATCTGTTCCTGGCCACGCTGATCCTGCTGCTGCCGGTGTTCTCGCGCGCGCAGCCGCTGATGCGCGAACTGGCCATGCTGGCCGGCACGAGCACAGTGGCGGCCTCGCTCAACCTGCTGTTCGTATCCATCTTTTCGATCGGATCTTTCGCCTCGCTGTCTTTGTCGGTGTTCTTCGCGCTGGCGGCCTATGCCGCAGCCCGGCAGTGGCTGCTCGATCCGATGAGCGGCCAGCACGTGCCCGGCGCCGAGCGCATGTTCGAGCGGCTGTACCGCGTGCTGCGCGAGGTCGAAGACCGACCGCGCGACAGCGCGGAACTGTTGACGCGCCTGCTGCGCGACCTGTTCGAGCCGCTGCAGGTCAGCCCCATCGATCGCCGTGCCGCGCGTTCGCGCGTGCTGGGCAACGGCTCAGCCTTGCTGGTACCGGTGCCGGTCATCGACGTCGATCAGCCATCGCCGATCGATGCCTCGATCCTGCTGCGCTATGCCGCGCAGGGCAAGCGCATGTTCTCGCGCGACGATGCCCGGCTGACCGACCGTGTGGTCGAACAGTTGCGCCGCGCCGTGGCCTACGACAAGGCGGTGGAACGCGGGCGCAGCGAGGAGCGCGCGCGCATCGCCCAGGACCTGCACGACGACATCGGCGCACGCTTGCTGACGCTGATGTACAAGGCGCCGACGCCGGAGATGGAAGACTATGTGCGGCACACGCTGAAGGACTTGAAGACCCTGACGCGCGGCCTGGCAGCAACCGATCAACGCCTGTCACACGCCACCGCGGAATGGAAGACCGACATCTCGCAGCGTCTGGGCGCAGCGCAGATCGAACTCAGCTGGTGCTTCGGTTTCGACGACGACATCGTGCTCAGCGTGGTGCAGTGGTCGGCGTTGACGCGGGTGCTGCGCGAGCTGGTCAGCAACGCCATCCAGCATTCCGGTGCCACGCATCTGGACATCTCGGCGGCACTGGAATGCGGCAGCCTGCGCCTGTCGCTGGCCGACAACGGCATCGGCCGCAACCCGCAGGACTGGTCGCACGGCCTGGGTCTGGGCGGCGTGCGCAAGCGCGTCAAGTTGCTAGGCGGCAGCGTGCATTGGACGGAAAACGGGCAGCACGGCATCGTCTGCACGGTCCTCATCCCCGACATGCAGGGGCGCCGCTGAATGGCAGCGGGCTGCCAGCGCGGCCGGCGTCTCACGCTTCCCAGCCATACGGATTGCGTTCAGCAGGATGCGCTTCGGTCCATGGTCCGGTTTCGGCGCAAAGCCGCCGCTCGCGAAACACCGAATTCATTCACCGCAGAGCAGCGGAGGCCGCAGAGTTGGCGCAGAGCAAATGCAATGGATTCAAATCGTTTCCTGTATTTCTCTGCGGACCTCTGCGTCCTTCGTTCCTCTGCGGTGAAGGCTGCTTGTATTCGGCGGCTTTGCTCCGCAAGCAGTCCGCGAAATTTATGCAATCGAACGCAAACGCGTGTCAGTAGGTCTCCAGATGCAGGCGCCCTTCGCTCCTCAGTGCAGCGCCGAACGTGTCCCAGCCCAGCCCGGATGCTTCGGCGATGTCGCGCAACGCCAGCAGCACGCCTTCTTCCATGCTCTTCAGCCCGCAGACATAGAGGCAGGTGTTGGCATCGTGCAGCAGTGCGCCCAGGTCGGCTGCGCGCTCGCGCATCAGGTCCTGCACATAGCGCCGCGGCTGACCGGATGTTCGCGAGAAGGCCAGGTTGATGTCGATGAAATCCTTGGGAAGGCTCTGCAGCGGGCCGAAGTACGGCAGTTCCTGCTGCGTGCGCGCGCCGAAGAACAGCATCAGCTTGCCGCCTTCGAATTTCGCTGTCTGGCGTAACCTGCGCCGCCATTCGGTCATGGCGCGCATCGGCGCACTGCCGGTGCCGGTGCAGACCATGACGATGTTCGAGCGCGGGTGGTTGGGCATCAGAAAGCTCGCACCGAAGGGACCGATGACCTGCACCTTGTCGCCGAGCTTCAGCTCGCACAGGTAGTTGGAGGCCACGCCGCGCACTGATTTGCCCTGGTGGTCCTGGGTGACGCGCTTGACCGTCAGCGACAGGTTGTTGTAGCCGGGACGCTCGCCGTTGCGCGGGCTGGCGATCGAGTACTGGCGTGCGTGGTGCGGCTGCCCGGCCGCGTCCACGCCCGGCGGCACGATGCCGATCGACTGTCCTTCGAGCACCGGAAAGGGCATTGCGCCCAAGTCCAGCACGATGTGGTGCGTCTGGCTGCCGAAACCGGCTTCGGTGCAATTGAAGTTGCCGACCACGCTGGCGATGACAGGGGCTTGCGGCCCGTACAGGTTGGTGTAGGCATGCGCCGCCGACCAGGGTGGCAGCGTCGACGCATACTGCCTGGGGCTGAAGCCGGCCTCGCCGGAAGGTGGATCGGCGCGCAGCGCGGCCACTGAAGGCTCGGCCACAAGCGCCTCGACGCCCTGTTCCGCCAGCATCTGCGGCGTCAGTTCGGCCGGCAGCACGTCCCACTGCAACTGCTCTTCGA
Source organism: Rubrivivax sp. (assembly GCA_035633375.1). Lineage (GTDB taxonomy): Bacteria > Pseudomonadota > Gammaproteobacteria > Burkholderiales > Burkholderiaceae_C > Rubrivivax. The sequence goes on along the minus strand of DASQFA010000721.1, from coordinate 11,322 downwards.
CCGAGTACGCCTTCGCGCGCGGCATGTTGCGCCAGTTGTCGATCGAGCCGGTAGGGCACGGCGGGATGCAGGCCATGCACAGCTTGCACTTGTCCGCATCGACCACGTAGTTGCGCGAGTCATGCGTCACCGCGCCCACCGGGCACACCGATTCGCAGGTATTGCAGCGGATGCAGATCTCCGGGTCGATCAGGTGCTGCTTGATCATGACCCACCCCCGCAGCGGCTGCGCCGCGCCACCCTGCATGCAGGCCGGATGGCCCTCACAGGCGGCAAACCGTCCGCAGAGACGGTTTGCCGTCGCTGCTCAGCCTCCTCGAGGGGGGCGAGCCGGCGCCGAGCGAGCGCCTGCGCGCTCGCGAATGGCTGGCGAGCGCCTTGCGACCTGCAGGTCGCAAGGCGACGCCAGCGGCCCGGCAAGTGCGGTTCCGCGGCGTCCGCTCGATGCGCTCGCTGTGCCATCACGAGAATCGCACGTACTCGTAGTCGACGGGCTGGCGATTGATGCCGATCATCGGCGGCGCGATCCAGTTGGCAAACCTGCCCGGCTCGACCACGCGGCCCATCAGGCTGGCGACGTAGGCACGGTCCCCGTCGGTGGGCAGCCACTGCTCGACGCATCTGTTCCACTCGTGGTCGTGCACCACGCGACCGTCCGGCGACACTTTCACGCCGGAGAGTGAACCGATGTTGCGGTGGAAGGCCTTGTGCGGCACCTTCAGACGGAACGGGATGCCGGCCTTCTCGATGACCTTGTTCCAGCGCTCGACGCCGCCCACGCTGTCCTTGATGTAGTCGTCGCGCAGCACTTCGTTCAGCGCGTTCAGCATCGGCACCTCCTTCTCGACGAGCTGGCCACCCTGCACTTCCAGCACCTTGTAGGTCTTGCCCTTGAGTACATGATCGTCGGCCCGCTTGCCTTCTTCGTAGCGGCCCTTCAGCCCGGTGCTGTAGAAGATGGCGGCATTGCTCGACTGGTCGGCGCCGAACAGGTCGATGGTGACGCTGAAGTGGAAGTTCAGGTAACGCTGGATCGTCGGCAGGTCGATCACACCGGCGGCACGCAAGCGGTCCGGGTCGTCGGTCTTCAGCTCATTCATCGCCGCGCAGGTGCGCTGGATGACGCGCGACACGCCGCTCTCGCCCACGAACATGTGGTGCGCCTCTTCGGTGAGCATGAACTTGGTGGTGCGCGCCAGCGGGTCGAAGCTGCTTTCGGCCAGCGCGCACAACTGGAACTTGCCGTCGCGATCGGTGAAGTAGGTGAACATGAAGAAGCTCAGCCAGTCGGGCGTCTTCTCGTTGAAGGCCTGCAGGATGCGCGGGTGGTCCGGGTCTCCCGAATGGCGCTCGAGCAGCGCCTCGCCTTCCTCGCGGCCGTCGCGGCCGAAGTACTTGTGCAGCAGGTAGACCATGGCCCACAGGTGGCGCCCTTCTTCCACGTTCACTTGGAACAGGTTGCGCAGGTCGTACTGGCTCGGCGCCGTCAGACCCAGGTGGCGCTGCTGCTCCACGCTGGCAGGCTCGGTGTCGCCCTGCGTGACGATGATGCGGCGCAGGTTGGCCCGGTGTTCGCCGGGCACGTCCATCCAGGCGGGCTCGCCCAGGTGGTCGCCGAATTGGATCTTGCGCTCCTTCTCGGCCGGGTTGAGGAAGATGCCCCAGCGGTAGTCGGGCATCTTCACATGGCCGAACTGCGCCCAGCCCTGCGGGTCGACGCTGACCGCCGTGCGCAGGTAGACATCGAAGTTCTGGCTGCCTTCGGGGCCCATGTCGTTCCACCACTGCAGGTAGTTGGGCTGCCACTGCTCGAGCGCGCGCTGCAGCGCGCGGTCCTCGCTGAGGTTGACGTTGTTGGGGATCTTCTCGTCGTGGTTGATGCTGCTCATTTGCTGGGCTCCTTGATGACTCGTGTTCAGACTCTGTTCCAGTCGAAGGCGGCCTTGTCGCCCTTGCCGTAGACCTTGAGTGCGCCCTTCTCGCCCACCGCATTGGGGCGCTGGAAGATCCAGTTCTGCCAGGCCGTCAGCCGGCCGAACACGCGCGTGAACATGTTCTCCGGGCCATTGAAGCGCAGGTTGGCTTCCATGCCGGTGAGCGCGTCGGGGCTCATCGCCACGCGCTCCTCGATGGCGATGCGCGTCTCGTCGGCCCAGTCGATGTCGTCCGGCGCGCGGGTCACCAGGCCCAGCGCCAATGCGGCTTCGCCAGCGAGCGGCTTGCCGATCGCCGCGCACACGGCATCGAGCGCCGGCTGCTCGTCGTAGAAGCGCCGTTGCAGCCTGCTTTGGCCGGTGACCATCGGGTAGCTGCCGAAGTTGGCCCCGCTGACACCGATCTTCGGCGCACGCGCAGCGTCGTCGGGCAGCACCAGCTGGTAGCTGCGGTCGCAGGCCAGCGCCAGCTCGAGCAGCGTGCCGGCGAAGCACGAGCCCGGCTCGATCAGCGCGAACAGGCTGCGCGACGACACATCCAGCCGGCTGAAGGTGCGGCGCAGCAGGCCCACCGTCTCGCGCACCAGCCAGTGGCTCCCGTGGCGCTGCAGCGTGTCGTCCAGCGCCAGCACCGCGGTGGCGTCGCCTTCGGTCTTGATCAGCCAGGTGCCGATGTCCAGCTCGTTGCTGCGCATCGACAGGATCGCGTCGTCCAGCTCGCGAGCCATCTGCAGCGGGTACCAGGCGGCACCGGCGGCCTCGATGCCGGCCACGTCGCCGGGCTGCACCCCGGTGGGCGCCTTGACCGTGAAGGTCGCCGTGCGCTTGCTGCGCTCGATCTGCACCACCACATGCGCATAACGCAGCGCGTCCGGCTCCACCGCTTTGTGCAGCGGCACCAGCGCCACGCCCCTGGCATCGGCCGGCCGGTCGCTCTTCTGCGCCAACTGCAGCGCGCGCTCCTGCACCCGGGCGGCAAACTGGCCCGGCTTGGCGATGTCGTCGACCAGCCGCCAGTCCTTGGCGCGTTGGCCGCGTACGCCTTCGGTGGTGGTGCAGAAGATGTCGGCCAGATCATGGCGCACGCGGCGCTTGTCGGTCACTCGCGTCAGGCCGCCGGTGCCGGGCAGCACGCCGAGCAGCGGCACCTCGGGCAGGCTCACCGCGCTGCTGCGGTCGTCCACCAGGATGATCTCGTCGCAGGCCAGGGCCAGTTCGTAGCCGCCGCCGGCACACGAGCCGTTCACCGCGGCCAGGAACTTCAGGCCACTGTGGGCGGAGGAGTCCTCGAAGCCGTTGCGCGTCTCGTTGGTGAACTTGCAGAAGTTCACCTTCCAGGCATGGCTGCTGACGCCGAGCATGAAGATGTTGGCGCCCGAGCAGAACACCTTGTCCTTCAGGCTGGTGAGCACCACGGTGCGCACCTCGGGGTGCTCGAAGCGGATGCGCTGGATGGCGTCGTTGAGCTCGATGTCCACGCCCAGGTCGTAGCTGTTGAGCTTGAGCTTGTAGCCCGGCGCGATGCCGGCGTTCTCGTCGAAATCGGCGCCCAGCGTGGCCACCGGGCCTTCGAACTCGAGCTTCCAGTGCTTGTAGCGGGAGGGGTCGGTCTGGTAGTCGACGCGGGGGACTTGGCGGCTCACGATGGGCTTCCTTCGGTCAGACGCTCCGCACGGCGGCGGCGGGCGTGCAATATAGGCATGATAGTGCATATCACGATGCAGGCGAGCATGTTGATGCACTTTTATGCACTGCAGGCTCAGGTCGGCATCTGCAGCGCCTGGCGCACCCTGTCGCGCAGCGCCAGGAAGGTGGGCTCCAAGGCCTGGGCGCTGGTGTCGAGGCGCAGATCCGCCTTGGAGTAGAACGCGGCGCGCCCGGCCAGGATGCCCTTGAGGTCTTGCATCGCCTCCTTGCTGGCCGCCATCGGCCGCAGGTCGCCCTGTGCGGTGACACGTTTCATGTGGTCCTCGGGCTCGGCCTGCAACCACACCGTCGTGCAGTGCGTCAGCAGCAGGTTGAAGGTGGCCGCGTCCGACACCAGCCCGCCGGGCGTGGCGATCACCGCTTCGGGGTAGATCTGGATGGCCTCTTCTAGCGCGCGGCGCTCGTAGCGGCGGTAGGCGTTCTGCCCATACAACGACTGGATCTCGTTGACACTGCAGCCGGCGAACTTCTCGATCTCACGGCTCAGTTCCACGAAAGGGAAGCCCAGGTCGTCGGCCAGGCGCCGGCCCAGCGTGGACTTGCCCGCACCGCGCAGGCCGATCAGCGCCACGCGCGGGCTGCGCAGCGCCCGGCCTTCGCCGTGGGCGCCGCCCATGCTCAAGAGTTCGCCCAGCGCCATGCGCACGCGCTTGAGCGTGGCCTCGTCGCGGGGCTCCAGCATCTCGCGCAGCAGCAGCCATTCGGGCGAACGCGTCGTCACGTCGCCGATCAGTTCGGCCAGCGAACATTGCAGCGCGCCGGCCACCTGCAGCAAGACCAGCATCGACACATTGCCGACGCCGTACTCCAGGTTGGCCAGGTGGCGTTCGGACACATCGGCCGCCAACGCCACCGCGCGGCGCGTCATGCCGCGGCGCGAGCGCAGCGCGCGCACCCGCTCGCCCAGGCCCACCAGGAACGGGTGCTTGGACTCCAGCGATTCGCCCAATTCCGGGGCGGGCCCGTCGCGACCCGGCTGCGCTTCGAGAGGCGCTGCCGTCGGCTGCGTCGCATGCGCAATCGTGCTTGACATGATTTGACCTGGGCTCTATCGTTCCAACATGCATAATAATTCATATCCTCGGATTCAGCAAGTGCGACAAGTCAAGCCCCGCGCTGTGGTCCGCCCCGATGCAACGCCGCGCTGACGAGCCCACGCCGGAGACAAGCGATGACCCTTCCCGACACCGTGCGCGCGCCCGGCGAGCGCTTCAACTTCGCGCAGCACCTGCTGCAAGCCAACGCGCAGCGGCCGGCCAAGGCGGCCTACATCGACGACCAGGGCACGCTGAGCTATGGCGAACTCGCCGATCAGGTGCGCCGCATGGCCGGCGCGCTGCACGCGCTGGGCCTGCGGCGCGAGGAGCGTGTACTGCTGCTCATGCACGACGGCAACCATTGGCCGGTGGCCTTTCTCGGAGCGATGCACGCCGGCGTGGTGCCGGTGGCGGTGAACACGCTGATGACGGCCGACGACTACGCCTACATGCTGGAGCATTCGCGCGCGCAGGTGGCCATTGTCTCGGGTGCGCTGCTGCCGGCGTTGAGCGCAGCCATGAGCAGGTGCGACCACGAGTTGCACCATGTCATCGTGTCGTGGCCGATCGCGCCGCTGCACCCCAGTGAAGTGGGCTTCGAGGCCTTCGTATCCGGCCATGCGCCCCAGGCCAGGCCGGCGGCCACCGGGCCTGACGACCCGGGCTTCTGGCTCTATTCGTCGGGCTCCACCGGCCGGCCCAAAGGCACCGTGCATTCACATGCCAACCCCTACTGGACGGCCGAGCTGTACGGCAAGGGCGTGCTCGGCCTGAGCGACCGCGACGTGTGTTTCTCGGCCGCCAAGCTGTTCTTCGCCTACGGACTGGGCAACTCGCTGAGCTTCCCGCTGAGCGTGGGCGCCACCACCTTGCTGATGGCCGAGCGTCCGACACCGCAGGCCACCTTCAAGCGCTGGCGTGGGCAGGTCGGAGGCGTGAAACCGACCGTCTTCTATGGCGCGCCCACCGGCTTTGCCGGCATGCTGGCGTCGCCCGAGCTGCCGGCCAGGGCCGAGGTGGCGCTGCGCCTGGCGTCATCGGCCGGCGAGGCGCTGCCCTCGGAGATCGGCCAGCGCTTCAGCCGGCACTACGGCATCGACATCCTCGACGGCATCGGTTCCACCGAGATGCTGCACATCTTCCTTTCCAACATGCCGGGCAAGGTGCGCTACGGCAGCACCGGCTGGCCGGTGCCGGGTTATCGGATCGAGCTGCGCGGCGACGATGGCCGAGCGGTGAGCGACGGCGAACCGGGCGACCTGTACATCCACGGCCCGTCGGCGGCAATGATGTACTGGGGCAACCGCGCCAAGACGCGCGACACCTTCCAGGGCGGCTGGACGAAGAGCGGCGACAAGTACGTGTGCAACGCCGACGGCAGCTACACCTGCGGCGGGCGCAGCGACGACATGCTCAAGGTCAGCGGCGTGTATGTCTCGCCCTTCGAGGTGGAGGCCACTCTCGTGCAGCACGAGGCCGTTCTAGAGGCCGCCGTCATCGGCGTGCCCGATGCCGACGGGCTGACCAAGAGCAAGGCCTTCGTCGTGCTCAAGCCCGGCGCCCGCACCGACGAAGCCGAACTGAAGGCCTTCGTCAAGGACAAGCTGGCGCCCTACAAATACCCGCGGCGCATCGAGTTCGTGGCCGACCTGCCGAAGACGGCCACCGGAAAGATCCAGCGCTTCCGCCTGCGCGAACAGGAACTGTCGAAGCCGCAGGCATGACGGTCGAGTTCATCGACATCGACTGGCGCGGCCGCCGTGTGCGCATCGAGCACGAGTGGATCGCGCCGCAACGCGTGCATCGGCCACTGCTGGTGTTCCTTCACGAAGGCCTGGGCTCGCGCTCGATGTGGCGCGACTTTCCGCGCCGGCTGTGCGATGCGGGCGGCTTTCGCGGACTGGTCTATTCGCGCCCCGGCTATGGCCGCTCCACCCCGCGCCCCGGCGACGAACGCTGGGGCGTCGACTTCATGCACCTGCAGGCGCACGAACTGTTGCCCATGCTGCTGCGCGCTCTCGCAGTGACGCAGGCGCCCTGGTGCTTCGGCCACAGCGACGGCGGCTCGATCGCGCTGCTGTACGCGTCGCGCTTCACGGATGCGACGGCCGGCGTCATCGCGCTGGCGCCGCACCTGTTCGTCGAGGATCTGTCGGTGGCGAGCATCCGCCGCACTCGCGAGGCCTTTACGGACACCGACCTGCCGCAACGCCTGGCGCGACATCACGACGACGTCGACTCCGCCTTCTGGGGTTGGAACGACATCTGGCTGCATGAGCCGTTCCGCCGCTGGAACATCGAGGCCGAGCTCGCGACCATCCGCTGCCCGGTGCTGGCCATGCAGGGCATCAATGACGAGTACGGCACGCTGGAACAGATCCGCCGCATCCGCCACCACCTGCCATTTGCGCAGCTGCTGGAGCTGCCCGACTGCGGCCATTCGCCGCACCGCGACCAGCCTGATCAGGTGGTCGCGGCCAGCGCCGGCTTCATCGCGGCGGTGTCGGCGGCCTGATCAGGACTGCGCAATCGTCTGAAAGCCGCCGTAGATCATGCGCTTGCCATCGAAGGGCATCGCGGCGTCCTTCATGCGCGGGTCGGCCATCACCGCGTTCCATGCCGCATCGCGCACCTGGCGCGATGGCCAGACGATCCAGCCGAAGGCCACGGTCTCGTGCGGCTCGCACTTCACCGCCATCGGGAACGAGGTGAGCTTGCCCTCGGGCACGTCGTCGCCCCAGCAGTCGACGACGGCCAGCGCGCCATGTTCCTTGAACACCGCGCCCATCTGCTGGCAGTGGCGCTGGTAGGCCTGCTTTTCGGCCGTGGGCACGGCGGCGACGAATCCATCGATGTAGTTCATTGACACGCTCCAGGTGGTTTGATGAAACGGGGGCCGGACACGGCCTCGATGACACGACGAACAGAAGGGGCTGGAATCGACAGCACGTTGAGGCTGTTCTACGATGTCCCAGCCCCAGGCGCCGGCCACATTTTCAGATGCCACCCTTGCAGGAGACAAGCCATGTCTGAACTGAATCGTGTCATCGACGAGGCGGTCGCCCGCCAGGACCTGCCCTTTGCCGTGGCCATGACGGCCAATGCCGACAGCGTCACCTGGTCGGGTGCCGCAGGCGAGGCGGCCCCCGCCAAAGCCGCGGCGCAGGATACGGTGTTCCGCATCTTCTCGATGACCAAGGCGGTGGGCAGCACTGCCGCGATGATCCTGAAGGACCGCGGCAAACTCATGCCCGACACCATGGTCGAAAGCGTGCTGCCCGCGAAGGCGCTGCCCCTGCGCGGGCCGGGCTGACACTGAGCGGCTTGCCATCTGCAGCGATCGGCTGATCGGTGCAAGGAGTGTTGACGGCGTATAGCGGGTGCTCTGCGCGTATGCTTTGTTCCGTGCGCAATGCTTCTTGGGAGCAAAGCCGGCGTGGGGGTGGCCGACTACGTTCAGATGAATTCTTATTCACTCCGTCGGCCACCCCCACACCGTCTTTGCGGGCAGCGGTAGCGGTGTTCGGGAGGCCGAGAAACCCGCCGCGCTCACGCCGCGCGGCCTTTGCAGGGCGGTGCAGGACCACGAGGCCGGCCGGGAATGGGGTGGCCAACGCAGAGAATAAGAATTTGGCTGAACGGAGTTGGCCACCCCATTGACGGCCAGCGGGCGCAAAGGGTTGAAGCGAGTGTCCGCAATAAGCGCGGCGGCGAAGGGGCGCAATGCGCCGTCACCCGTCCGCGCAGTCATGCCGATGAACGCAAACGCTCGTGCGGCTCGACAGCGGGCCTGGCTGGCCGGAGCGCGGTGGTGCCTACCGGGCGCCGCGTCGGCGCGCGCCGCCGTGCATCGACCCGGGCCGCCAGGCCATGCCGGCCAGCGCGATGGTGCTGAACACCGCCCCGGCGGCGAAGGTGGACGATGCGCCGAAGCGGTCCCACAGCAGGCCTGCCACGACGCTGGCCACCAGCATCGCCAGCCCGCTGACGAGGTTGAAGAAGCCGAAGGCCGTGCCGCGCAGGTCGGCCGGCGCATGCTCGGCCACCATGGCCGCCAGCAGCCCCTGGGTCATGCCCATGTGCAAGCCCCACAGGCCCACGCCGAGCAGCAGCGCGGGCCAGCCGGCATCGCTGGCCAGCAACAGGTCGGCGGCGATGAGCACGGCCAGCCCCATGGCCAGCAGCCGGCGGTGGCTGATGCGGTCGGACAGCCTGCCGAAGGGGTAGGCCGACAGCGCATAGACCAGGTTCATGGCCACCATGACCAGCGGGACCAACGCCAGTGCGATGCCCGCTTGCTGCGCACGCAGCACCAGGAAGGCTTCGCTGAAGCGTGCCAGCGTGAACACCGCGCCGATGCCCACCACCCACCAGTAGGCCGGGCTCAGCCGCGCCAGGTTGGCGCGCGTGATCGGGTTGGAGCGATGCATGCGCAGCGCCTGCCGCGGTTCGCGCACCCCCACCAGCAGCAGCAGCACCGCCATCAGGCCCGGCACCACCGCCACCCAGAACACGGCACGAAAGTCGTTGGCCCACAGCAGCATCAGCCCAACGGCTACGAGCGGGCCGACAAACGCGCCCACGGTGTCGAGCGCTTGCCGCAGCCCGAAGGCCGCGCCGCGCAGATGCGGCGGCGTCATGTCGGCCACCAGCGCGTCGCGCGGCGCACCGCGCACGCCCTTGCCCACGCGGTCGAGCAATCGCGCGCCGAGCACCACGCCCACGCTCGGCGCCAACGCGAACAGCGGCTTGGTCAGCGCACCCAGCGCATAGCCGAACAGCGCCAGGCCCTTGCGCCGGCCCAGATAGTCGCTCCACACACCCGAGAACACCTTGACGATGAGTGCCGTCGCCTCGGCCAGGCCTTCGATCAGACCGATCGTGAAGGCGCTGGCGCCCAGCGTCGTCACCATGAACAGCGGCAGCAGGCTGTGCACCATCTCCGACGAGATATCTGCCAGCATGCTGACGAAACCCAGCACCCACACGCCCGCAGGGACGTGCCGCAGCCCGCCGGGGGCGGCGCCGCCGGCGGGCGGGGATGGCGGCGGGTGGTTGACGGGCATCGGTCCGGACTGTAGGCCCTGGCGTGCGGCCCCATGCGCAGGCCGCCCAGGGCCAGTCACTCGGGCGCGCGCACCGTGTCCTTGAACTGCTCGCGCAGCACGCGCTTGAGGATCTTGCCGCTGGGGTTGCGTGGAATTTCGGCCACCACCACGGCAGCCTTCGGCAGCTTGAAGCCGGCCAGCCGGCCCTTGCACCAGGCCAGCAGTTCAGGGATGTCGAGCGTCATGCCCTTTTTCGCCACCACCACCGCCAGCGGCACCTCGCCCCACTTCGGCGAAGCCAGCCCGATCACGGCCGCGTCGGCCACCGCCGGGTGGCCGAGCAGCATGTGCTCCACTTCCGCCGGGTAGACATTCTCGCCGCCGGAAATCAGCATGTCCTTCATGCGGTCGCGGATGGTGACGAAGCCGTCCGCATCCATCGTGCCGACATCGCCGGTGTGTAGCCAGCCGCCGCGCAGCACCAGCGCGGTGGCCTCGGGCCGGTTCCAGTAGCCGACCATGTTGTGCGGCCCGCGCAGCAGAATCTCGCCCGGCTCGCCTGGCGCGCAATCCTGACCGTCGAGGCCGAGCACACGCAGGTCGGTGTGGAAGTAGGCGCGGCCGGTGGAGCCGGCGCGCGTCAGCGCGTCCTCGCCCATGATCAGGCAGCCCGGGCCGCCGCTTTCGGTCAGACCGTAGAGCTGGTGCACCTCGACGCCGATCTCCGCGTAGGCCTGGATCAGCGTCACCGGCACCGGCGCCGCGCCGCACAGCACCCAGCGCAGCGTGCTTGCGTCGTGCGTCGCCTTGTCGTAGGTGGCCTGCATGAACTGCAGCATCGCCGGCACCAGCAGCGTGGTGGTGATCTTCTCGTCGCGCATCAGCTCCCAGGCCAGCTTGGGGTCGAAGACCTTCAGGATGACCTGCGTGCAGCCTGCGTACACACAGCACAGCGCGGGCATCAGCGCACCCACGTGGAACAGCGGCAGTGCGGTGAGAAAGCGGTCCTTGTAGTGGAAGTCGGCCGTGGCGGTGATGTTGAGCGCCGAGGCCAGCACCGTGCGGTGGCTGTGCATCACGCCCTTGGGCAGCCCGGTGGTGCCCGAGGTGTACATGATGAACAGCAGATCGTCGTCGATGCCGGCGGACTTGGGTTCATGCGTCGGCATCGCGCCCGTCCAGGCCGTGTAGTCGCCGGCAAAGGACGCCGGCGTGCCGCCCACCTGCACCCAGTGGCGCAGGTCGGTCTTCTTCCCGCGGCGCTGCAACTCGGCCACCACCGGCGCGAAGTTCTCCCCATACAGCAGCACGGTGGCCCCCGAATCCTCGAGGACGAACTCCAGCTCGTCGGCCACCAGCCGCCAGTTCAGCGGCACGTTCACCGCCCCGATCTTGGCCACCGCGAAGAAGGATTCGATGAACTCGGCGCCGTTCATCAGCAGCAGCGCCACCCGGTCGCCGGTCTTCACGCCCGCGGCACGCAGCGCATGCGCGACGCGGTTGCTTCGCGCATTCAGCTCGCGGAAATCGAGGCGCCGGCCCGCCGCCGCGGGCTCGACCATGGCTTCGAGCTGCGGGCTGAGCAAGGCACGGCGC
>DASQFA010000720.1:0-3084 GCA_035633375.1 Rubrivivax sp. | reverse complement strand
GCCCCCACGGCGCGCGACAAGGGCAGCGCGACCGCAGTGGACAAGGCCACGCGCATCACGTCGCGCTCCAGGCCCGGCAGTGCGATCGGCCGCAAGGTCTCGATCAGGCAGGGCCGCAACTTCAGCTGCTGCGCGATGCCCGGGCCGATGGCCTCGACTTGTGCAACAAAGCGGTCCAGCATCGCGGCTTCGGCCTCGGTGCCGAGGCTTTCGAGCTGCTTCTCGAAGCCGCTTTGCTTGAACACCAGGTCGCTGAATCGGTCGCGCATGTGCTGGGTCAGGTCCGGAATGACCAGCGCGCCCATGCGCGTGTAGCTGCCGATGAAGCTGAAGTACCAGTCCAAGTACTTGTCGATGCCGGCCTCGGTCGCACCAAAGGCCAGCTCCAAGCCGCTGTCCACGCTGCGCATCGCGCCGTCGACCGCTTGACGCGAGGCCTCGTCCAGCTGCTGCCCGGCATGGGTCTGCAGCGCACGCGCCTGGCCAGATGTTGCGCCGCAGGGGTTGGCCGTCTGAGCAAGCAGCACAGCGCTATGCCCCAGACCGGTCAGCCCGATGCGTGGCCCCTGCGCCGCCCACAGGCCAGCGATGGCGAGCGCAGCCAGGCTGGCTGCCACGAACAGACGGCCTGGGCGAGGGCCTGCGTCCTGCGCGGACTCCTCGACCAGAGCCTGCACGCCGAGCAGGTAGCGCGTGAACAGATAGGAGCCGAAGCCGGTGACGGCCAGCAGCACCAGCCAGGTCAGGAGCCTGACGCGCGAATCGTCCAGGTCCGGGAACAGGATCATGGCCGCGTGCCGCGGCAGCTGGTCGGCCAGTGCTGCCACACCGAGCAATGTGCCCGCCGCGGCGCAGGCCGCGCCGGCCTGCGCAGAGTGCATCGTCTGCGCGACCAGGGCGTTCCAAGACAGCGCGCGTGTATCCGCAAAGCCGAACGCGTAGTCGTGGGCGACAAAGGCGACGAGCAGCAGCAGCGCATTGCCCAACAGCACCGGCCACCGGCGCGCGACGGTGCCGACGAAGGGTGGCGCGACTTCGTGGCGCAATAGCCACCGTAGCGCCGGCGACAGCAGTGCCAGCAGCCCCGCGTCGGCAGCGAGAATGGCCCATTGCAGCGCAGTCAGCTGCGCCGCCATCAGGAGCATCACCCCGGCCCACAACAGCGCGCTGACTACCCTCAGCGACTGCTGCAGCGTGCCGCTCCAGAACCAGCGTCGCAACCGGCTGGTTTCGGTGGTGGCGCCCAACAGCAGCAGGCGTCGCACGAACATCGCTTGCTCGCGGCGGTAGGCCCACAGCGGCCAGGCCATGGCGACGACCAACGGTGCCAGCCACCCACAGTCCAGCCGCGCCAGGCCCAGCGTCGCCAGCTTCAACGCCGCCGTGGCCGTCAGCCCGGCCAGAAGAAAGCCAAGGACGCGTCGGGCCAGCGTTTGCATCGAGAGCATTGTGCCTAGCTCGTCAGGCCAAACAACGCCTTGGGTTCAGTTCTAGTGACTCGCCTCTTGGTCGCGCGCGACACGCGGACGGGCAAGTCAGATGTTCGGAAGCTGCCGTTCACGAACGGCTGATGTGGCCGGATGCTGCCCGCCACCTCGCTCGCCCGTGCGGCCGCTGTCCAACGCATTGCGGGCATTCAGTGCCCAGTGGGCGTGGGCTGCGTGCGAATCTGGACTGACCGGTCGCCACGGGTGGATCGAAGCTCGGAGAGACCGCCGTTAATGGGGTACTTCCATAGATCAACGAGCGGCAAGTTGTCCTGATCCCCTGCCCTTCCATTGCCCAGCATAGCGAATCACGAAGCGATGGCCGGCGTCAACCACATAGTTGGCGACGCCGGTCGCGGCGTTGCGCGGCACGCGGTTGGCTGGCGTGTCGCAACGGCGCACCCCTGCCCGGCGGCACTGCACTGCACCCGCTCTTCGGAAAGCGCCGAACGGGTGATGTACCGGCACAGCTGCTTCAGCTGCTTGCGGTCATGCGCTTCGCAGCGCACGGTCGCATGCAGGCTGAGGCCGTCGATGTCGGCGCACAGGGGCTGCCGCGGTGCATCCTCCGCGGCAATGCGCCGCGCAGGGTCAGCGCCTTGTGCCCGGCGCGGGGGCCGAATGCGATGCGATACGTGATGGCCGCGGCCTGCAGCGGACGCAGCGTGCGCGCCTCATCGCTATCGGCATCCACTCAGCCAGGTAGGTCTGGCCCGTCGCCTCGACCAGCACGCCCGGGCGACGTTGAGCAGGGGTGCCTGGCAACGCGCCCCGTTCGGTCAGGCCAGCTTCGCGTCGAACGGCAAGGCGCGCGGCGTCTTGCCGGTCAGCGCGGCCACCGCGTTGGCGATGGCCGGCGCGATCGGCGGCAGGCCGGGCTAGCCGATACCGGTGGATGGGTCGGCGCTCGGCACGATGTGCACGTCGAACTTGGCCGGCATGTCGGCGATGCGCGCCAGCGTGTACTCACCCCAGTTGCCTTGCTGCATGACGCCGTCCTTCAGCGTGATCGCCGCCCCGGGCAAGGTGGTGCCGATGCCCATCAGCGCCGCGCCCTGGACCTGCGCTTCGATCGAACGCGGGTTGACCGGCAGATTGCAGTGCACGCCAGCGGTGACCGCGTGGACCACCGGCGCGCCGTCTTTCAGCGACGCTTCGACGACGTAGGCGACGACCGAATCGAACGAGCCATGCATCGCAACGCCACCGGGTCGGTTCGGCTCGCGCGTGCGACCTCGTCGACCAGCGTCTCCATCACGCGGTCGTCGTTGCCCCGTGCCGCCACCGCATCACTGCGCGGCGCGGTGATGTGCGCGTAGCCCTTGTGGCCGGCTGGCAGTGCCGCATCAGTGTGACCAGTACATCGTGCTGGCCCGGCGCGCTGCCCCATCGATACGAAAGCGGGCAGCACGACACCCAGCCCTCTGACTCGCCGGGTCCCACGAGTTGTCGCCGATTGGGCAGGCGCCGCGCGGCGCTGCCTGGATTCAGGCCGCGACGATCTGCCGCCCCGCGGCGCCCGGCAGTACCTTGAGTGCCTTGTCACTGACCGCCGTGTAGCTGCGACTGCCGATCGTGTCCACGTAGACCCAGTCGG
>DASQFA010000719.1:0-2341 GCA_035633375.1 Rubrivivax sp. | reverse complement strand
TCGAAGGGCCACACCGTCGTGGCGTCGAGCCCGGTGGTGCCGGGCGACGACCCGACGCTGCTCTTCACCAACGCCGGCATGAACCAGTTCAAGGACGTGTTCCTGGGCTTCGACAAGCGGCCCTACACGCGCGCGGCCACCAGCCAGAAGTGCATCCGCGCCGGCGGCAAGCACAACGACCTGGAGAACGTGGGCTACACCGCACGCCACCACACCTTCTTCGAGATGCTCGGCAACTTCAGCTTCGGCGACTACTTCAAGCGCGACGCGATCCAATACGCCTGGGAGTTGCTGACTTCGGTCTACAAGCTGCCGAAGGACAAGCTCTGGGCCACCGTCTATGCCGAGGACGACGAGGCCTACGACATCTGGCTCAAGGTCATCGGCCTGCCCGCCGAGCGCATCGTGCGCATCGGCGACAACAAGGGCGGGCGTTACATGTCCGACAACTTCTGGATGATGGGCGACACCGGCCCCTGCGGCCCGTGCAGCGAGATCTTCTACGACCACGGCCCAGGCGTGGCCGGCGGCCCGCCGGGCAGCGACGCGCAGGACGGCGACCGCTACATCGAGATCTGGAACAACGTCTTCATGCAGTTCAACCGCACGGAAGACGGCGTGATGCACAAGCTGCCCAAGCCGAGTGTCGACACCGGCATGGGCCTGGAGCGGCTGACCGCCGTGCTGCAGCATGTGCACAGCAACTATGAAATCGATCTGTTCGTCCACCTGCTGGCCGCGGCCAAGGGCGCGGTTGATGCCTCGGGCGCCGTGGACTGCGACAAGGACAGCCCCAGCCTGAAGGTCATCGCCGACCACATCCGTGCCTGCGCCTTCACCATCGCCGACGGCGTCATCCCCGGCAACGAGGGCCGCGGCTACGTGCTGCGCCGCATCGCGCGCCGTGCCATCCGCCATGGCTACAAGCTGGGCGCGCGCAAGCCTTTCTTCCACAAGCTGGTGGGCCCGCTGGCCGACGAGATGGGCGAAGCCTATGCCGAGCTGAAGCGCGACCGGCTGCGCATCACCGAGGTGCTGCGCCAGGAGGAGGAGCGCTTCTTCCAGACGATCGCCAACGGCATGGAGATCCTGGAAAGCGCGCTTGCCGGCGGCACGAAGGTCATCGATGGCGAGACCGCCTTCAAGCTGCACGACACCTTCGGCTTCCCGCTCGACCTGACTGCCGACGTCTGCCGCGAGCGTGGTGTCACGGTGGACAGCGCTGGCTTCGACGCCGCCATGCAGCGCCAGCGCGAGCAGGCGCGCGCATCAGCCAAGTTCAAGATGGCGCAGGGCCTGGAGTACGAGGGTGCGGCCACCGCCTTCCACGGCTACGAACACCTGGTGTGCGAGCACTCCCACGTCACGGCGATCTACATCGACGGCTCGCCGGTGCAGCATGCGCGTGCCGGTGACGACGTGGTCATCGTGCTCGACCACACGCCCTTCTATGCCGAAAGCGGCGGCCAGGTTGGCGATAGCGGCGAGTTGCGCAATGCGCGCTCGCGTGTGCTCGTCGAAGACACGCTGAAGATCCAGGCCAGCGTCTTCGGCCACCACGGCCGCATCGTCGAAGGCGAGATTGAGCTCGGCGACTCCCTTGTTGCCCGGGTCGATGCCGCAAGGCGAGCGAAGACCGTGCGCAACCACAGTGCCACGCACCTGATGCACAAGGCGCTGCGCGAGGTGCTGGGCGCGCATGTGCAGCAAAAGGGCTCGCTGGTGGATGCCGAACGCACGCGTTTCGACTTTGCCCACAACGCGCCGCTGAGCAACGAGCAGATCCGCCATGTCGAGCAGCTGGTGAATGCCGAGGTGCTGGCCAACCTGCCGGTGAAGTCCGCCGTGATGCCCATCGAAGACGCGCAGAAGGCGGGCGCAATGATGCTCTTCGGCGAGAAGTACGGCGACGAGGTGCGCGTGCTCGACATCGGCTCGAGCCGCGAGCTGTGCGGCGGCACGCATGTGCAGCGCACCGGTGACATCGGCCTTTTCACCGTCGTCGCCGAAGGCGGCGTGGCGGCCGGTGTGCGCCGCGTCGAGGCGCTGACCGGCGACAACGCGCTGGCCTATGTGCAGGGCATGGAGACGGCGCTGGGCGGCGTGGCCGGCACCTTGAAGGTGCTGCGTGCCGAAGTGCCGACACGCGTGCACGCGCTGCTCGATCAGGTGCGCGCGCTGGAGAAGGAGCTGGATGCCCTGAAAGGCAAGCTGGCCTCGACGCAGGGTGACGAACTGCTGTCGCGTGCGGTGCAGGTCAAGGGCCTGAAGGTGCTGGCCGCGATGCTGCAGGGGGCCGACGCCAAGGCGCTGCGCGAGACGCTCGACAAGCTGAAGGACA
>DASQFA010000718.1:0-5697 GCA_035633375.1 Rubrivivax sp. | reverse complement strand
AACCGGCTTTGCCGGGCCGCTGGCGGCGCCCCCTTGAGGGGGAGCGCCGCAGGCGCTTCGGGGGTGGGCCAGATCTTCATCAGATCATCTCTTCTGCTTTGCGCTTCTTGAGCAGCCTGATGACCTGGCGCTTGGTCTCGGCGCGAAACTCGGGCCGCTCCTGCGGCACCCCTTCCCAGACACCGGCCTTGTCACCACCGCCGACGTCGCCGAAGAACTCGCGCATCTGCTCGAAGCGGGCCTTGTTGGCGATGGCCGCGTTCACTACCTGGGCCAGCGAGCCGGCACCGGCCGGGCCCATCAGTGGGCGGGCCGAGATCAGGTTGGTGAAGTACAGCGCGGGGATGGTCGCAGCCTTGGCCGCCTGCACGACCGGCGTGGTGCCGATGGCCAGGTCGGGCTTGAACTCGCGCACTGCGGCGATGTCCTGCTCGAGCGAGGCGCGGTACTGCACTTGCACACCGCGCGCTTGCAGCCACTCCAGGTCGGGTGCGCTCCACGGGGTCTTCGGGCAGGCGCTGCCGACATAAGGCACGTCGGCACCGCTTTCGATGAGCAGGCGCGCCACCAGCAGCTCGCTGCCTTCGTAGCCGCTGACGGTGATGCGGCCCTTGATCGGCGTCTTGCCGAGCACGCCGCGGATCGCCGGCAGGAAGCGGTTCTTGGCCGCGTCGATCTGCGCCTGTCCGACATTGCAGGCCTTGCCGATGGCCTGCAGCCAGGCTTCGGTGCCGTCGTGGCCGACCGGTGCCGAGGCCACGATGGCGCGGCCGGCAGCAGTGAACTCGCGCACGCTGGCGGTGTAGAACGGGTGGATCGCGGCGACCACGGCGCAGTCGAGCGCGGCATACAGCTCGCGCCATTCGCGCGTCGGCACCACCGGGCCGGCGGCCAATCCCATCGGCTCGAGCATGGCGCCGAGGATCATCGGGTCGGCCGGAAACATCTCGCCGAGCAGCGTCACCGTAGGCTTGTCCGAGATGCCGTTGCGTGGTGCCGCCACCGGGCCGGCTTCGGCCTCGCTGCGTGCATAGCGCAGCATGGCGCCGGCCAGCACATCCTTGGCCTCGGCATGCGTGGGCACGCCGAAACCGGGCACGTCGATGCCGATGATGCGTACGCCGTTGATCTGCTTGGGCAGCAGTTGCAGCGGCACGCCGCTGGCCGTGGGCACGCACAGGTTGATGATGACGATGCTGTCGAACTTCTCGGGGTCGGCCTGCGCGTGCACGCTCTCGCGGATGTCCTCGAACAGCTTGCCGGTGACCAGCGATTCGCTGTTGAACGGCACGTAGCCGACGCTGCGCCGCGCACCGTAGAAATGCGAGGTGAAGGTCAGGCCGTAGACGCAGCAAGCGCTGCCGCTCAGGATGGTGGCGGTGCGGCGCATGCGCAGGCCCACCCGCAGCGAGCCGAAGGCCGGGCACATGCTCTGCGGCTGGTCGTGCGGGCCGGCGCCTTCTGGCAGCGGGTAGTCCTTGGCGTATTGCTGCAGCACCTCGCTCTTGCCGGCCGACTGCGCGGCGGCGAGCATCGCGTCCTTGCCGGAGTGGCAGCCGAGGCCGTCACCGTTCAGTGCGGCGGGAACGGCGACATCGGCAAGCGTGCTCATGACTCGGCACCCACAATGCAAACAGCCTTCACCGCAGAGGAACGGAGGTACGCAGAGTTCCGCAGAGGAAGACGGTTTTCGGCTGTATGCCTCTGCGTCACCTCTGCGCACTCCGTTCCTCTGCGGTGAATGAATTCGGTTTTCATCGCCGCAAGCTCAGGCTTCGTCGTAGACCACTTCCAGCGTGGGCTTGACCAGTTCGGTCTTGCCCACCATGTCGAACAGCGTGGCCGGCTCCATCTTGAAGTCGCGCCCGGTGACCTCGGCCGAGAACAGGCCGAGCAATTGATCCTGCGTCTGCGGTTTCGGACGCACCGGCGGCGCTTCGGCCACATTGGTGGCCAATTCCTCGAACAGCGGCGCCCACTGCGTGCCCGGTCGGCCGATGATTTCGTAGCTGGCACTCTTGCGGCGGATGTCGTCGTTGGCCGGGATGGTGGCCAGCACCGGGATGCCGGCGGCTTCGGCGAACTTCTTGGCCTCGCCGGTGCCGTCGTCGCGGTTGATGACCACACCGGCCACGCCGACATTGCCACCGAGCTTGCGGAAGTACTCGACCGCGCTGCAGACGTTGTTGGCCACATATAGGCTTTGCAGGTCATTGCTGGCGACGACGATGACCTTCTGGCACATGTCGCGCGCGATCGGCAACCCGAAGCCGCCGCAGACCACGTCGCCCAGGAAATCGAGCAGCACGAAGTCGAAGCCCCAGTCGTGGAAGCCGAGCTTTTCCAGCGTCTCGAAGCCGTGGATGATGCCGCGGCCGCCGCAGCCGCGGCCCACCTCCGGCCCGCCGAGTTCCATCGCATAGACGCCGTCGCGCTTGAAGCACAC
Source organism: Rubrivivax sp. (assembly GCA_035633375.1). Lineage (GTDB taxonomy): Bacteria > Pseudomonadota > Gammaproteobacteria > Burkholderiales > Burkholderiaceae_C > Rubrivivax. Next base: position 3,251 of record DASQFA010000718.1, on the reverse strand, counting down.
GTCGCCGATGGCCACGGCCTCGCCGGCGAGCTTCTTCTTCGAACTGGTCTCGATGATCGTCGGGCAGGCCTTGCCGCCGAACAGCAGGCTGGTGGTGTCGCTCTTCGGGTCGCAGCCGATGAGCAGCACCTTCTTGCCCTGCTGCGCCATCATGTAGCTCAGGTTGGCCAGCGTGAAGCTCTTGCCGATGCCGCCCTTGCCGTAGATGGCGATGATCTGCGTGGTCTTGGTGACCGGCCCGGTGGCCACGGCATCGGGCTCGATGGCAGCCTCGGCGCGCAACTGCAGGTCGCGCAGGATCTGGATCGGGGCGCCTTGGGGGCTGTCGATGGTCGGGTTCATGTCAGTGTGTCCAGTCGAGAACCATCTTCAGGCAGGCCACGTCGCCAAACGCGGTTCGGTAGGCGCTTTCGGCGTGAGCGAACGCAGCGTGGTGGGTGATCAAGCCGTCGAGCGAGAGCACACCGCCTTCGACCAGCGCCTTCACCGCCAGCAGGTCGGGGCGCTGCCATTCGGCGGCGGCACGGATCTGCGCCTCGCGCATGAAGGCCGGCGGGAACGAGAACGAGACCCGCTCGCTGTAGAAGCCGGCGAGCACGATCTCACCACCAGGTGCGAGCCGGCCGATCAAGGCATCGAGGATCGAACCGTCGCCGCTGACGTCGTAAATGGAGCGGTAGTCGCGGCGCGGGTCCTGGTCGGGGTGCAGCACGGTGTAGCCCTCGGCACCCAGGCAACGCTGCGGGTCGAGTTCCCACACCACAGTGTCGGTCTGGCCGGCAGCCACGTTCAGCCGCGCCAGCAGGCGGCCGAGAACGCCGTGGCCGACGATCAGATCGGGCGGGACCGGGTGTTGGCGCTTGCCGCCGCCCGACACCGCGTGATAAGCGGTGGCCGCCAGCGCCAGCAGGATGGCGCTGTCGCCCAGCGACTCTTGCACCGACACCACGCGCTTGCCCGGCACCACCAGCCGCGCCGCCGCGCCGCCGAACAGACCGCGCACATCGCCAAAACAGTTGGCACCGGGCACGAACACGCGCTCGCCCACCGCATGCCCGGCATGGCAGCCGGCTTCGATGACACGGCCCACCGATTCATAGCCCGGCACCAGCGGATAGCCCATGCCGGGAAAATCCGGCATGCGCCCGGTGTAGAGCAGGCGTTCGGTGCCGGTGCTGATGCCGCTCCAGTGGATATCGACCACCACGTCGGGCGCGCCGGGCGGCGTCAGTTCCAGCTCGGCCAGGGCCAGCCGCTGCGGCTCTTCGACCACCACTGCCCAGGTTTGCATGCGGGTATCCCTGTTGCGCCGGCCGGCGAAAAATGCGGCGCGGTGTGCGTTGATTGCGCGGAGGGTCGTGCGAGGCACTACGGTTGCGTGGCAGTCTACTTCGGCGACCCCGACTGTCAAGGTAAACCCGGACGGGCCGCGCGGGTGTTCCAGAGCCGGTTCTTGACCTACCGCAAGCGATCGGAACACACCAGAACCCGGGTCATCAACGGGCGCCGCACCCGCGCCGGCCGGCACTGCCCGAACCCGGCCGCCTGCGCCATGGCCTGCAACTGCGCCTCGGTTCGCGGACGCCCGCTACCCATGGCCATCAGGTACCAGCCGAAGTAGGCCGCCCCCATCGGGCGGGCACCGCGCGTGTCGGCCATCGGCTCGGCCAGCAGCAACACGCCGCCAGGCGCCAGCGCGGCGCGTACGCACCGCAGCAGGTCCATCGCCACCTCGTCGTCGTGGTCATGCACTACGCGCACCAGGCTGATGAGGTCGGCGCCGGTGGGCAGCGGATCGGTGCGAAAGCTGCCGCCATGCACCGTCGAGCGATCGGCCAGACCGCGTTCGGCAAGTCGCGCGCGGGCTTGCTCGGCCACCGCCGGCAGGTCGAACAGCATCAGGGCCAGATGCGGCGCCCGCGCGGCGGCCGCAGCCAGGAAGGAGCCGTCGCCGCCGCCCACGTCGAGCAGGCAGCGGTGCCGCCCGACCGGATAGGCGTCGAGGATTTCACTGGCGACCAGGTGCTGCGAGGCCGCCATCAGCGCCGTGTAGCGCTCGACCTGCCCGGCTTCCAGCGCGTGGCCGTTGCTCGCCCGCGCGTAGGCCCAGAACTGCTGCATGCGGGTGGGCGCGGCGGTGCCGCGCAAGAGCGGCAGCGGATCGGCCAGATCGGCGTAGAGCATGTCGTGGTGCTCGATCAGTGCCGTCACGCCCGGATTGCCGCGCAAGGCCGCGCCCAGCATCCCCAGCCCGTAGCGCTCGGGGCCGCGCGCTTCAACCAGATCGAGCGCGGCCGCCGCGTCGAGCAGGCGGCGCGCGCCGGCCGCGGGCAAGTCGAGCGCACGCGCCAGATCGTCCAGGCCGCGCGGGCCGGCGGCCAGGTGGTCGAACAGGTGCAAGCGCACGCAGGCCGCAAGCACCTGCGAGTAGACGAACCCCGCCACCAGGTCGAACAGCGCACTGGCCTGGCGGGTGGCGATCGGGCGCGTGAGAGGAAAAGCGGCCGCCCAGCGCTGGAAGCGCGGGTTGGCCAGCAGGCGGTCGCGCAACGCGCGCCAACGATCGACGAGAGATTCCGGGCTGGTAGACACAGCGGCTCGGTCGGGAAAGAGGGACAAGGTTGGTCGGCGCGGTGGGGGCTACGGCGCCGCCTGCGCCCGCGGCGGGTGGACGCGGCGCGCGCCGGCACGCCTCAGGCGGCGCGCCGGATGAACTGGGGCGGAATCAGGCGCTCCGATTCCTGGCGAATCATGTGGCGCAGCACGGACGAGGCCGAACAGCGCGGAATCGAGGCCACCGCCTTGTCGACCAGTCGGTCGAAGCGCTCGACCGCCTCGCGCAAGCCCACCTCGGCGGCCATGTTCGGGCGACCCAGCGTGCTGTCCTGGTGCACCGGCTTGCCCAGCGCCTCTTCGGTGCTGGCCACGTCGCGCACGTCGTCGGCCACCTGATAGGCCTCGCCCAGGCGTTCGCCCAGCGCCACCCAGGGCACCGGATTGGACCCGGCCGCCTGCGCCCCGGCCTGCACGGCGGCGACGAACAGCGCGCCGGTCTTGCTGCGCTGGTACTCGACGATGTCGGTGCCTGGCTCGCACTCCCAAGCCTGGCCGGCCACGATGCCGCGCGGCGCGCCGACCGCGCGCGCGATCGTCAGCAGGATGGCCGCTGCGCGCTCGGGCACGTCCGCGCCAGCGCGCGTCACGATTTCGAAAGCCAGCACGATCAGCGCGTCGCCCACCAGCACCGCCAG
>DASQFA010000717.1:0-5467 GCA_035633375.1 Rubrivivax sp. | reverse complement strand
GACGGCTGTGCAGCGGCCATGAAGCCCGGCAGCCTGTTCGTGATGTGCTCCACCGTGGACCCGAACTGGTCGATGGCACTCGAAGCCCGGCTGGCCGAACAAGGCATTTTGTACCTTGATGCGCCGATTTCCGGCGGTGCCGCCAAGGCCGCCAGTGGCGAGATGACGATGATGACTTCGGGCACGCCCGCAGCCTATGCCGTGGCCGGGCCGCTGCTGGACGCGATGGCGGCCAAGGTCTACCGGCTGGGCGACCGGGCTGGTGCCGGCAGCAAGGTAAAAATCATCAATCAGTTGCTGGCGGGCGTGCACATCGCGGCCGCCGCCGAAGCCATGGCGCTGGGCTTGCGCGAGGGGGTGGACCCGGCGGCGCTGTACGAGGTCATTACCCACAGCGCCGGCAACAGCTGGATGTTCGAGAACCGCATGGCGCATGTGCTGGCCGGCAACTACACGCCGCTGTCTGCCGTGGACATCTTCGTCAAGGACCTGGGCCTGGTGCTCGACATGGCGCGTGCCAGCAAGTTCCCGCTGCCGCTGTCGAGCACCGCGCACCAGATGTTCATGCAGGCCTCGAGCGCCGGCTTTGCCAAGGAGGATGACAGCGCGGTGATCAAGATCTTCCCGGGTATCGAACTGCCGGAGCCGAAGCCATGACGGGCCCGGCGCCGGGCCGCCCCAAGCCGGCCCACATCCCCCCTGGGGATCGGGCGATGGTCCCATCGTCCGAGGGGCTGTCATGAAACTGGGCTGCATTGCCGACGACTTCACCGGCGGCACCGATCTGGCCAACAACCTGGTGCGCGCCGGCATGCGCACGGTGCAGGTCATCGGCGTGCCCGATGCCGGCGCCGCGCTGCCGAAGGATGTGGATGCGGTGGTGGTGGCGCTGAAGTCGCGCACCGCGCCTTGTGAACAGGCGGTGGCGCAGTCGGTGGCCGCCGCGCGCTGGCTGCGCGCAATGGGTGCGGCGCAGATCTACTTCAAGGTGTGCTCGACCTTCGACTCCACGCCACAGGGCAACATCGGCCCGGTCGCCGAAGCGCTGATGGACGAGCTGCAGGCCGAATTCGTGGTCATCACCCCGGCCTTCCCGGAGAACGCGCGCACCGTCTTCAAGGGCCACCTGTTCGTCGGCGACCTGCTGCTGTCGGACAGCTCGATGAAGAACCATCCGCTGACGCCGATGACGGATGCCAACCTGGTGCGCGTGATGCAGGCCCAGCTGGCCGCGAAACCGGGCCGTCGGGTCGGACTGATCGACTACCGCTGCGTGGCCCAGGGCGCCGCGGCCGTCAGTCAACGCATCGAGGCTCTGCGTGCCGACGGCGTGACGCTGGCGGTGGTCGACGCGCTGAACGACGACGACCTGCGCAAGCTGGCCCAGGCGAGCGCGGGTTTGCGACTGGTGGTGGCCGGCTCGGGCCTGGCCATCGGCATCCCGGCGCTGCACGGCCTGAAGCCCAATGCCCGCGCCGCCCAGCTACCGAAGGCCGGCGGCGCGAAGGCCGTGGTCTCGGGCAGTTGTTCGGCCGCGACCAACGCGCAGGTGGCCGCCTTCATCGCGGCTGGCGGCGCAGCGCTGGCGGTGGACCCATTGCAACTGGCCGGCGGGCGCGACCTGGCGTCCGACGCGCTGGCCTGGGCCCAGCCACGGCTGGGCAGCGCCCCGGTGCTGGTGTACGCCACGGCGCAGCCCGATGCGGTGCGCGCGGTGCAGCAGCAGCTTGGCGCCGAGCGCGCCGGTGCGCTGGTGGAGCGCTCGCTCTCCCGCATCGCCGTCGGCCTGGTCGAAACGGGTGTGGGACAGCTCATCGTCGCCGGCGGCGAGACCTCGGGCGCCTGCGTGCAGGCCCTGGGCATCACGCAGCTGCGCATCGGGCCGCAGATCGACCCGGGCGTGCCCTGGTGCCATGCCGCCACGCCCGCGCGGCCCGCGGGCCTGCACCTGGCGCTGAAGTCGGGCAACTTCGGCGGCACCGATTTCTTCAGCCGCGCCTTTACGCAGCCGTGAGCGACGACAGCGTCCTGCGCGAGGAAATATGCCGCGTCGGCCGCTCGCTGTTCGAGCGCGGCTACGTGCATGCCACGGCCGGCAACATCAGCGTGCGGCTGGGGGATGGATTTCTCATTACGCCCACCGATGCCTGCCTGGGCACGCTGGACCCGGCGCGCCTGGCGCACGTGGATGCGGCGGGCGAGCAGATCGGCGGCGACCGCGCCAGCAAGACGCTGGCGCTGCACCGGCGCATCTATGCCGCCGCGCCCGAGGCGCGCTGCGTCATCCACACGCACAGCACGCACCTGGTGGCGCTGACGCTTCAGGGCGTGTGGAGCGTCGACGACATCCTGCCGCCGATCACGCCCTACTTCGTGATGAAGGTCGGCCATGTGCCGCTGATTCAGTACCACCGCCCCGGCGACCCGCAGGTGGCCGAGCGGGTGGCCGAGCGCATCCAGGCCATGGCCGCGCGCGGCACGCCGATCCGCGCGGTGATGCTGGAGCGGCTGGGCCCGAACGTCTGGCACCGCAGCCCGGCCGAGGCCAGCGCGGTGCTCGAGGAACTGGAAGAGACCGCTCGGCTGTGGCTGCTGTGCCAGCCGCGCCCACTGCCGCTGGACGAGGCGCGCATCGACGCGCTGCGCCGCCAGTTCGGCGCCGCCTGGTAAAGGGCCGCGCCTGCCGATGAGCCGCCGCCTGAGCCAGCACCCGGCGCGGCGTGCCGCCTTCATCGCCGGCGCGCGCGCCGTGCTGCCCAGCCTGCCGGCCATGGCCGTGTGGGGTGTGGTCACAGGCGTCGCGATGATGAAGCTGGGCCTGGCACTGGGCCCGGCGCTGGGCATGACCTTCATCGTCTATTCCGGCACCTCGCAGCTGACCGTGCTGCCGCTGATGGCCGGCTCCACCGCCGTGCTCACCCTGGTGCTGGCCGCGGCGCTGGCCGGGCTGCGCTTCGTGGTCTACAGCGCGGTGCTGTCGCGGCACCTGTCGCGCGTGCCCATGGCGCTGCGCCTGGGCACGGCCTTCCTCACCATCGACGGCCCGCTGGCGGTGCTGACGCAGGCGCAGGCCCGCGGGCGGCTGGTACAGCGGGTGGCGCTGCTCAACGGCGCCAACCTGCTGACGGCGCTGGTGTGGTGCCTGAGCTCAGTGCTCGGCATCGGGCTGGCCGCGCTGCTGCCGCTGGGTGCAGAGCTCACCTACCTGGCGGTGCTGGCGCTGTTGGCCATCACCGTGCCGATGCTGGTGGGCCGGCCGGCCTGGGCCGCCGCTGCGGCCGGCATCACGGTGGCGCTGCTGGGCGCGCACTGGCCGCACCGGCTGGGCACCTTTGCAGCGGTGTTGGCGGGCGTGGCCGCCGCCTTGCTGGCCAAACCCAGGCCGCGCCGGGACTGAGCATGCAGTACAGCGCGCTGGAAATCTGGACGCTGATCGCGCTGCTGTCGCTGCTGACACTGGGCTCGCGCAGCTTCTTCGTGCTGCTGCCGCGGCGCTGGCAGCCGCGCGGCCGCATCGAGCAGGCGCTGCGCTATGCACCGCTGGCGGCGCTGCTGGCCATCACCGTGCCCGAGATCGTGCAGCAGCTGCCCGCCGCGCTGCAGCAGCCCGCGCCGGCCTGGGCGCTGGCCACCGACCCGCGGCTGGTGTCGGCACTGGTGCTGGCCGCGGTGATCCGGGTGACGCGGCACACGCTGTGGGGCATGGGGGCCGGCATCACCACCTACCTGGCGCTGTTGCAGCTGGGCGCTTGAGCGTCATCATCACGGCTTTGCTTGCATGCCCTTTTCGCACACCATGAACGACACCGCCGACACCCCAGCTGGCCCGCTGCAAGGCCTGCGCGTCATCGAGATGGGCCAGCTCATCGCCGGGCCCTTTGCCGGCAAGACACTCGGCGACTTCGGCGCCGAGGTCATCAAGATCGAGGCGCCCGAGGGTGGCGACCCGCTGCGCGGCTGGCGGCTGCTGCAGGACGGCACCTCGGTGTGGTGGCAGGTGCAGTCGCGCAACAAGCGTTCGATCGCGCTCGACCTGCGCCAGGCCGAAGGCCAGGACGTCGCGCGCCGGCTGATTGCCCAGGCCGATGTACTGATCGAGAACTTCCGCCCCGGCACGCTCGAGGGCTGGGGCATGGGCCCCGAGGCGCTGCACGCGCTGAACCCGGGGCTGGTGATGCTGCGCATCTCAGGCTACGGCCAGACCGGACCGTACCGCGACCTGCCGGGCTTCGGCGCCATCGGCGAGGCGATGGGTGGCTTGCGCCACCTGAGCGGCGAGCCCGGGCGCGTGCCAGTGCGCTGCGGCATCTCCATCGGCGACACGCTGGCCGCGCTGCACGGCACCCTCGGCGTGCTGCTGGCGCTGTACCACCGCAAGGTGCACGGCGGCCCCGGCCAGGTGATCGACGTGGCGCTGCACGAGGCGGTGTTCAACGTCATGGAAAGCCTGGTCCCGGAGTACAGCGCCTTCGGTGCCGTGCGCCAGGCCGGGGGCAGTGCGCTGCCGGGCATCGCGCCGTCGAACGCCTACCGTTGCAGCGACGGCTATGTGCTGATTGCCGGCAACGGCGACAGCATCTTCAAGCGGCTGATGACGGCCATCGGCCGCGACGACCTGGGTGCCGCGGCCGATCTGGGCAGCAACGCCGGGCGTGTGGCGCGCGTGGTGCAGATCGACGCCGCCATCGAACAGTGGACGCACCCGCGCAGCGTGGCCGAGGTGCTGGAGGTGCTGGGTGCGGCGCGTGTGCCGGCCGGCAAGGTGTACACCGCCAAGGACATCTGCGAAGACCCGCACTACCGCGCCCGCGACATGATCCTGCGCCAGACCACGCGCGACGGCCACACCCTCGATGTGCCGGGCGTGGTGCCCAAGCTGTCGGCCACGCCAGGCACGCTGCGCACGCCCGCGCCGCACCTGGGCGGCGACACCGACGCGGTGCTGCGCGAGGCCGGCCTCGGCGCCGAGGACATTGCCGCGCTGCGCGCCAAGGGCGTGGTCGGCTGAGGAAACCGCGCCCACGGCGCCGCTATTGGCCCGTGAATTGCGGCTTGCGTTGGGCGCGCAAGGCATTCAGGCCTTGCTGGTAGTCATGGTTGTCGTAGCCCGGGTCTCGACCATGGCCGAAGGCCGCCCGCAGTACCCTGCGCCAGATTGCGCAGCCGCAACCCGGCGCGCATTGCGCCGCGCTACCCTGCAAGGCCCCGGTGAACAGATTCCAGGAGGGCTTCGATGTACTACACGGTCACCAGCGACAAGGCTTTCGAGCAAGCTTCGGCCGATCTGGATGCCGCCGTCAAGCGCCACGGTTTCGGCGTGCTGCATGTGCATGACCTGGGCGCCACGCTGCGCAGCAAGGGCATCGCCTTCGACAACCAGTGCCGCGTGTTCGAGGTCTGCAACCCGGCCCAGGCGGCCAAGGTGATGGCCAGCGACATGCAGTTGAACATGGCGCTGCCGTGCCGC
>DASQFA010000716.1:0-3975 GCA_035633375.1 Rubrivivax sp. | reverse complement strand
GGTCGGCGCTGGCCAAGGCCTCGTCGAAGCCGAAGTTCACCTCGTACTGGCCATGCGCGTCTTCATGGTCGAGTTGCAGCACGTCGAGGCCGCACCCGGTCAGCGCGTCCTGCAGCGCATGCAGGAAAACGCGTTGGCGCGTCAGCGATTTCAGGTCGTAGGACGGTTTGTCGAGCCGGTCCAGCGCATCCGCCGGCAGCCAGTCGTCACCCTGGCGCCGCAGCAGGAAGAACTCCGGCTCGATGCCGGTGCGCAGGTGCCAGCCACGCTCGTGCAGTCGCGCCACCGCGCGCTTGAGCACCTGGCGCGGGCAGGCATCGAAGGGCTGGCCGTCGACAAATCCATCGCATACCACCCGCGCCACGCCGGGCATCCACGGCAACGTGGTCACGGTGCTGGCATTGCCGCGCGCGAAGTATTCGGCCCGCGGCCCGATGCGCGGCAGGCCGGTGCCCGCGATGGACGGCCCGGCGAAACCGACGCCCTCGGCGAGCAACTCGTCGAAGTGGCCCAAAGGCACCAGCTTGCCCTTGGCCACGCCGTGCAGGTCGGTGAACTGCGCCAGCAGCGTGTGCACGCCGGCCGTGCGCAGGCGTTCGATCAGGTCTTTCATCGCAGCTCCCCGAAAACGCCGGTCCAGGCGTGCATGCTACGCCGCGGTGCTGCGCGCGGGAGCGGCTCAGAGCCTGAAAGATTTTCGGAGGTGACCGAGCAGCACGCCCAACGGCGCCCGATCTAGGCGCAAAGCTGCGTCATCGGCTCGACGCCACCTCGAGGGATGCCGGTGCCCAGCTCATCGCCAGAGCGCGGGCCGACTCAGAAGGACACCACCACCGCGGCACCGAGCACGGTGTTGTTCTTGCTGTAGCGGCTGTCGCTGACGTTCTGGAAAACCGGTTGGTTGGCCCAGTCGTAGCGCGCTTCGGCCTTGAATATCGTGTACTCGTTGAACAGGTAGTTCACACCCACCGACAAGGCATAGCGGTTGGCGCCGTCGTTACAGCCGGAGGAGACTGCGGCCACGCCCTGCCCGCAGCCGAGGTTGCCGTCGGGGCCGATGCCGTTTTCGGGACTGATGCCGTAGCCCAGCAGGCCGCCGCCATTCCTGCCGTTGTTAAGGTAGTCGAAGCGGCCGATACCTTCGAAGCGGGGCGTGAACTTGTAGGCCGCCAGCGTGGACAGGCCGTACCAGGCAGCGGTCTGCAGGCCGCCGTTGGCATTGGCGGTGATGGCGGCGTCCTGCTGGTAGCCGTAGCTCAACTGGCCCTGCAGCGTCCAGTCGCCGCGGATGAAATAGCCGTCGATCTCGAACAGGCCAAGGTTCGAGTTGGACACATTGCCGCTGGCATCGGGGTTGACGAAATTGGGCCCCTGGCCATAGACCCCGGCCATGCCGAAGCCCTGGTACTCGCCACGCGAGTAGTCGACCCGGAAGGTGAACACCGAGCCCTTCGACCCGGAGCTGTTGGCGTTCTGGTTCAACTGCGCAAGCATCATCTTGCTGGCCCACTTGCCGCTGCTCAGGTCGAGGCCCGCGCCGATGTAACCGGTGGGCAGCGTGAAGTCGAACAGCAGGTTGTGCGTGATCAGCTTGTTCAAGGTCGGCTGCAGGTACTCGTAGCCCGACCAGTCGGGAATCTGCCCCGCGATGAAGCGCGTCTGCAGGTCCGTCAAAGGTACCGAAACGCTGGCTTCCTGGACGACGGAGTACCCGTCGATGACCGAGCCGACACCGCGCTGCGGGGCCAGCGTCAGCCGCCATTTGGTGCCATCGGACATTTCCTTCTGGAAATCGAGGATTGCCATGCCGATGTACGAGTTCCAGTAGTTGTAGCCGTAGTTGGCCACCGAATCCAGGAACTGGAAGCCCGCCAGGTCCTGTCTCTGGTTGTAGATGTAGGCCACCTGCATCTGGCCGCTGATCGACAGGCCCAGGAAACCGCTGGACTCGCGCGAATCCTCCAGCGCCTCGGTCTTCACCGTCAGCCGGCTCAGCTCGGCAGACTGCTCGGGTGTCATGCCCCATTGCGGCGTGGGCACCACCGCGGCTTTGGCCTGGCTTTCCTTGAGCTGCTGCTCGAGCTGGTTGACCCGGTCGCGCAGGGCCTTGATTTCGTTCAGCACCTCGGCGTTGCTTTGCGCAGCCGCCGGAAAGGCGGCGGACAGTGCAAGCACGAGCAAGGCGATCCTGTTTGGGTTGGGCTTCATCGAGCGTCTCCTGGGAAGGGTGGTCAGGTCTTGTCGTATGGAAGGGATCAATCAGGCCCGCGAGGCCTCGGCCAGCTCGAGAAGACGCTTGCGTTCGGCACGCGCGATCATGTAGCTCGCGATGAGCACGCCGATGGCCACCAGCGCGATGATCAGCGTGGCCACGGCATTGACACTCGGGTTCAGGCCGAGCCGGGCGCGCGAGAAGATCACCAGCGGCATGGTGGTCGCACCGGGGCCGGAGAGGAAGGCCGACAGCACCACGTCGTCCAACGATATGGTGAAGGTCAGCAGCCAGGCCGAAAGCAGCGACTGCGAGATCATCGGCAGCGTCACCAGCCAGAACACCTGCGACGGCCTGGCGCCCAGGTCCATGGCGGCCTCTTCGAGCGACGGATCCAGGTCGAGCAGGCGCGATTGCACGATCACCGCGGCGTAGGCCATGCCCAGCAGCAGGTGGCCGATCCAGATGGTCATCATGCCGCGCTCGGGGAAGCCGACGGCACGCTGCACCGACACCAGCATCAGCAGCAACGACAGGCCCACCACCACCTCGGGCATGACCAGCGGTGCGTTGACCATGCCGCTGAACAGCGTGCGCCCGCTGAAGCGCTTGTACTTGACCAGTGCGAAGGCCGCCAAGGTGCCCAGCACCACCGAGCCGCAGGCGGTGAGGAAGGCGATCTTCAGGCTCAGCCACAGGCCGGCCTGCATTTCATGGTCGTCGACCAGCCCGGCATACCACTTCAGCGTGAAGCCGCGCCAGACGTTGGGGATGGGCGAATCGTTGAACGAATACAGCACCAACGCGACGATCGGCAGGTAGAGGAAGACAAAGCCCGCCGCCAGCCAGCCACGACCAAACCAGCGGTTGAAGCCGGCGCTGGTGCCTGTCTTCACTTGCGCGCCTCCTGCGCCTCGGCCTGATACTTGTTGAAGATCGCCAGCGGCACGATGATCAGCAGCACCATCACCACCGCCACGCTCGAGGCCATCGGCCAGTCGTTGTTGGAGAAGAACTCGTCCCACATGACGCGGCCGATCATCAAGGTCTCGGGCCCGCCCAGCAGCTCGGGGATGACGAACTCGCCGATGCAGGGGATGAAGACCAGCATCGAGCCGGCGATGATGCCGGCCTTGGAAAGTGGCACGGTGATTTTCCAGAACGCGGTCCAGGCGCTGGCACCCAGGTCGGCCGCTGCCTCGAGCAGCCGCAGATCCATCTTTGCCAAGTTGCCGTACAGCGGCAGGATCATGAAGGGCAGGTAGGTGTAGGTCATGCCCAGCACCAGCGAGAAGGGCGTGTGCATCAGCTTGCCCGGCGCCGCGATCAGCCCGGCGGCATACAGCAGCTGGTCGATGCCGCTGCCGATGAGCAGGTCGGCGACCCAGCCGTTGTCGCTGAGCAGGCCCTTCCACGCATACACGCGCAGCAGGAAGGAGGTCCAGAAGGGCAGCATCACCAGCATCAGCAGCGTCGGCTGCAGGGTGCTCTTGGCGCGCGCCATGAAGTAGGCGAAGGGATAGCCGATGGCCAGGCACAGCAGCGTGGTCGCCGCGGCGTACTTCAGGCTGGCCAGGTAGGTCCTCACGTACAACGCGTCCTGCGTGATGAAGACATAGTTGGACAGCTTCAGCGACAGCTGCAGCACGCCGTCCTTCAGCGTGATCAGGTCCTTGAACTGCACCGTCTCCATCTCGGAGACGCTGATCTTGAAGACGATGAAGAAGGGGAACAGGAAGAACACCAGCAGCCACAGGTAAGGC
>DASQFA010000715.1:0-2636 GCA_035633375.1 Rubrivivax sp. | reverse complement strand
GCCTGACCTGCCCCGAGCCGATCGTGAACCGCATCATGCAGGCGGGGCTGCTCGATCGCTTCCACGCCCGGTACCCCGCGCTGCGAGTTCAGTTCGTGATGAGCGACAAGTACATCGACCTCAGCCAGGGCGACGCGGATGTCGCGCTGCGCTCGGGCGACACCGACGACGACGAACTGGTGGGCCGCAAGATCGGCGACTCCATCTGGGCGGTCTACGCGAGCCGGACCTACATCGAGCGTCACGGCCAACCCGCGAGCATCGAGGACCTTGCCAAACACGCGTTGGTCGGCTTCGACGACACGATGGCCAAGCATCGCATCGCTCAATGGCTGCGCAAGGTGGCGCCGGATGCGCCGATGGCGGCACGCAGCAGCAGCGTCCTCGGCCTGATCTATTCGGTCAAGGCGGGCGTCGGCATCGGGCCCCTGCCCCTGGCCCTCGGCGACGCGGAGCCCGATCTCGTGAGGGTGCTGGGGCCGGTGGCCGAGTTGTCGCGGATCTGGCGCCTGCTGACGACGCGTGAGTTGCGGCGAACGCCGCGAGTGTCTGCGTTCTTCGATTTCATCGTCGAGGAGATCGAGACCCTGCGGCCCATCATCACGGGATGAGTCCGGGCTCCCAGTGGCGGGCGCGAGGTCTGCGCAGGACCCTGCAGTGCGACGGCCGGCCGCACGGATTGGCGCGACCAAGCGCCCGGCTCCGGCCTTGGCATCACGCCGTACCTACGGCGACCAGCATCTCGCATGGACCGACGAATCCCTCCTGTGTCTCAAACGTGGCCAGCGCCGCCTCGATGTCACGCCATGCCTGCAAACGTTGAGGTTCATCGAGTGCGGACATCATCTGGTGAAGCGCACCGAAGGACTCGCGCTCGAAGCGCACACACTCTCTTGCACTCGGCAGCCTCACCGGCGAGGCGACGCGCCGGACCGCAATGTCTTTGAATCCGGCCTTCGCCAACACCGCCTCGAGGACGCCGTCGGCGCCGAGGGAGAACGGCCCCGGTTGGCCAGGAAGTGGTGCGGGCAACCCGGCACGCTCGCGGATGATCTTCACGGGGATCGAGAAGAAGGCATTCCGGTCGGGCGTCGAGTAGACGATCGCCGCAACGCGTCCGCCAGCCTTGAGCGCGTGCTTCATGCCCGCCAGTGCACGCTGCTGATCGGGGAAGTAGATGAGCCCGACGCGGCTGATCGCGACGTCGAACGAACCCGACGGCAGGTTCGTGAGCGCCTCGCCATCGATCTCCTGAGTCGCAACGATGCTGCCGAGGCCGGCGGCCAGCGCGTCTGTTGCGGCATAGGCCAGCAGTGCCGGCGCGATGTCGGTCGCGAGCACGTGGCCGCCAGCGCCGACGCGGCGCGCCGCTGCGAGGGACTGCTCGCCAGCCCCGGCGGCGACATCGAGAACGCGGCATCCGGGGCCGACACGTGCCATCTCGAACATTGTCTCAGTGGCATCGCCCAGCCAAGTGCCGATGAACGGGCCCCACCGGTGCCATGCCTCGGCGGCACTCTGCCACTGTGCACGGGTCGTGTTCTTGAACTTGTCCGCATCGAAGTTGGCGGGCGCGGGGGGTTGCAGCACGGTGCTCATTGGCCTGGCTCCAGTCATCAAAGCCCGCCGGGTATCGACGGATGAAGACACTGTGGCTGCAAACGGGTGGCGGTGCCAGTCCAGAAATTGCACCTGCCTTGGCGCACCACCTCTGTCGGGTGCCAGTCCAGAATCCGGACTCGCCCGGGAGCCTCGATTCCTGTAGTCTCAACTCATGATCGACTACGGCCAGTTCTGCACGGTCGCCCGCGGCGCGGAGGTGTTCGGCGAGCGTTGGACACCATTGGTCGTGCGCGAGCTTCTCTGTGGCAGCACGCGCTTCAACGACATTCGCCGCGGCGTGCCGCGCATGTCGGCATCGCTGCTGGCACAGCGGCTGCGCAGGCTCGATGAGATCGGCATCGTCAAGCGTGTCGTCGGTGCAGCCGGCGGGCCTGCTGAATACCATCTGACGGGCGCCGGCGAGGAGCTGCGTCCGATCGTCATGGCGCTCGGCGAGTGGGGCGCGCGCTGGATCGGCAGCCGCCTCAAACGCGGTCAACTCGACGCCGGCTTCCTGATGTGGGATATGCGCCGCTTCGTGCACCTCGACGAGTTCCCGCGCGACCGTTCAGTGCTCATCCAGTTCCGCTTCACCGACGCGCCTGCCGGCGAGCGCAGGTGGTGGCTTGTCGTCGAGAGTGGCATTGCGGACCTGTGCCGCGACGACCCTGGGCCCGAGCCCACCCTGGTGGTCGAGTCGACGGTGCTGGCGCTGACAGAAATCTGGACCGGCGACCGCGATGCCCTGGAGGCCGTGGAAAGCCGAGCGGTGCGCGTGCGCGGCGGTGTGCGTGACGCACGCGACCTGTGGCGCTGGCTCGGGCGCAGCGCGTTCGCCAATACGAGGGAAGCGTGCCGCAGGAAATGATAGGGATGGCGCGCGTTTGCGCAGGGTGCGATTCGCTGTCAGCCACCGGCGGTCGGAACTTCTTGTCGACGATGACTGCCCCAACTGAGTGCCCGCGTGTCCTGCAAATTGAGGTTGGAACTGGACTCCTCTGAACCGGCCGTTCGCTAGTGCCGGCTCCTGGCCG
>DASQFA010000714.1:0-5588 GCA_035633375.1 Rubrivivax sp. | reverse complement strand
AACGTCGTCGATGGCCGCGGCGACGAGGAGTGCGAAGGCGTGCGGCGGGTCGCCAGCCTCATCGAAGTCGAGCGACTGGTCGAGGTGACCCTGCATCACCATGTCGAGCAGATCAGCACGGGGTCGTGGGTATGAGTACGCCGCAACTCGGCTGCGGTTTGCCTCGCGAAACCACGACGCCCCAGATCGCGCCTGGATCGATTCTCTCGAACTCGGCAAACATCGAACGACCCCCAGATTGCGCGGCAATCGAGTGGTCACACATCCAACAACAGCAATCGGCACTTGCAGAGTCGGCGCTGGACCGTGTTTTCGACGTGCCCGGCGGCGACGACCGCGTCCTCGACGCGGCAGGATGACACCGGCCTGCTGAAAGTCGATGTAAACGAGGAACAGGCCCCTGACCGGCGCGTCTGAGTGCGTTCACGGCTGAACCTCCGGCGAACCGCTGCCCTTCCGCGATGCCGATGAGGGATCCTCGCTTGCCAGGTGCTTGCGAATCGCCGTCAGTTCCAGACGGCGCCTTTCGTCGGCTTGCGGATAGCGCATCTGCAGCGCCTTGAACGTATCGAGCACGATCCTGGAAATGATCAGGCGCGCGCTCTCCTTGTCATCGGCGGGCACCACATACCAGGGGGCGGCCTTGGTGCTGGTGGCACTCAGGCACGCCTCGTAGGCATGCATGTACTGCGGCCAGAACTCCCGCTCCTGGATGTCAGCCAGGCTGAACTTCCAGTTCTTCTCGGGCTCGTCGATGCGGTCCAGGAAGCGCTTGCGCTGCTCCTCCTTCGACAGGTGCAGGAACAACTTGATGATTCGCGTGCCATTTCGATGGAGGTGGTGCTCGTGCTCGACGATGGACCGGTATCGTTCCTTCCAGAGGGTTTCACGATCGCTCGCCCCATCCGGGAGTCTCTGTCCGAGAAGAATCTCCGGGTGCACACGAACGATCAGCACCTCCTCATAGTACGAGCGGTTGAAGATGCCGATCCGGCCGCGCTCGGGCAGGCACTGAGCGGTGCGCCACAGAAAGTCATGATCCAGCTCCATGGCACTCGGGTGCTGGAAGCTGAATACCTGACAGCCCTGCGGATTGACGCCGGACATGACGTGCCGGATGGCACCGTCCTTGCCTGCGGCGTCCATCGCCTGAAAGATCAACAGCGCCGCGTGGCGATTGGATGCATACAGAAGACGCTGCATCTCGCTGAGTTCGGCCACCTGTTCTTCGAGCAGTGCCCGGTACTTCTTCTTCGACCGACAGAGCGGTTTCACCAGCGTCGGCCATTGGTCGAGATGCACCTCGTCACCTTCTTGCACCTGGAAGTCCACTGGATCGATCTTCATCTCGCTTGCCCCGGGCGTTGTGAGGGCACTGATATTGCCTCGAAGCCCGAGACCACGTCGAACAGCGAGACGAACAAATACTGCTGCGACTGACCCAGCCGGCGGCGTCGCTCAGGGATGTGCCTGGCGTACGAGTTCGGCGCGCAATGCACGCAACTGCGCTTTCAGCCGGCGCTGGTTGACCGAGCCCACGCGCAGCATGATCTTCTGTCCTGCGCTGGCCGATTGCAGTGCCGGGTCGGCGAATTCGTAGCGCACCCAGGGCCGCTCTGAGGGCACCTCGCCCTTCACCTCGACCAGCGTCAGCGCGATCAGCTCCGGCGCAGCCGGCGTGGCGAGCAGCTGGTCGATCACCGTCATGAGCCGAGTGTGAAAGCGCTGGCCAGGGTAGCCGAGTTCTTCGTAGGCCTGCTGCAGCAGCGGCAGCATGCGTCCGTAAAGCGCCACCGCGGCACTGGGGTCGATCTGCTCGGTCAGCAATACCCAGGGCGTGTAGCGCGCTGCGTTGTCCGGGTTGGCATAGCTGCGGCCGTCGCGCTCGATCACCTGGAAGCGGCCCGGCGTGGGCTGCACCGGCCACA
Organism: Rubrivivax sp.; assembly: GCA_035633375.1. Taxonomy (GTDB): domain Bacteria; phylum Pseudomonadota; class Gammaproteobacteria; order Burkholderiales; family Burkholderiaceae_C; genus Rubrivivax. The sequence goes on along the minus strand of DASQFA010000714.1, from coordinate 3,660 downwards.
GCCTTGGCGGCGCATGCTCTCGCCCCAGGTTGTCGATGGTGACGACGAATCGACGCACGAAATCGTCGGTGATCAGCAGGCTGCGCGTCGCCTGCGGGCCGGCCAGCGCCGCCAGCGCCGCGCCCACACCGGCTTCGTCCAGCGGGCCTTCGGCCACCTTCGGCTCGGGCAGCGACACCACCGAAGCCGCCCCGGCCGGCGCGGACGCGGCGGCGACCGGTTCAGGCTGCGGCGGCAGCGGCAGCGCCTGCACCTCGGGGGTCGGCGCCGGCACCTGGCTGCGCTGGTACCACCAGCCACCGGCCGCCAGGGCCACGATGGCCAAGGCCAGCGCCGCCCAGCCGAAGGGTGAACGCTGCCGCGACGGCGGCAGCAATCCGCGGCTGCCGGCTTCAGGCACTTCGTCGTCGCTGCGGGTCTGCGTTTGCTCGGCCATGCTCACCTCGCCGTCGCAATTGAATCACCGTGCGACTGGCGGGGCGCGGCGAAGTTCCGCCGCACTAATCCTCTCAGAACGGCATGCCGACGTAGTGCCCGGCCAGCCCACGCTGCGCCGCGTGCGACGAGAACAGGTTCCAACTCGGTCCATCCCAGCCTCTGGTCGTATTCCATGCTGTCGGGGAAGGTGCGCAGCATCGTCGTCTTCCACATCAAAAGCGCTGAGCCTTCCACGGCCGCGGCAGCGCCTTGGCCGCAGAACCAAGCTGGTCGAGCGGCAGCGCGTATAACCTATGCGTCGTCCCCAGGGAAAAAGATCCTATGCGCTACTTCATTGTCACCATGGTCGCCTGCCTGCTCGTTGCCTGCTCGGGCCTACCGGCATCACCGGTAAACAAATGCACTACCGCCTACCAGTGCGAGATCGAGGCGTATTCGAAGGCGTACTGAAGCATCACGATGTCGATCTCGCGGGCCAGCTCATCGTGAATGACCCGTGCCAGCCAGCCCGGGCGCGGTGGAGTTCTTGCGCCGGGCGCTGCAGTATCTCCGGCGCTCCGATGGTGCGCCGTGAGGCCTGGCCGGTTTGTGGAACGCCTGGACTGGCAAGACCAGTGGCGAGATCGTCGAGAGCTACACGATGCTCCTCGCTGAACGCCGACGCGCATCCGCTGATGAGCCGCATGCACAAACCCGACCCGAAGCTCGGCCCCGGCCAGCAGGACAAGCGCAGCGTCATCGCCATCGAGCTTGCCGATGTCGACGCGTGGCGGTTCGGCACGATGGATGTCGCGAAGTCGCTGGTGCGTTTGCCGGCGCTGGATGTGATCGAAGCTGGGCCGGCGTAGGCAGCGCTTGCAGACGAAGCCGACGAGCATTTGGCACCTGGTTCTCTTTCACCGTTGCAGGACGGAAACACGTGAACACGAGCTCCATCACCATTCGTCCCATGACCCGTGCCGAGATCGACCTCGGGATCGACTGGGCCGCTGCGGAAGGGTGGAATCCCGGCTTGCACGACGCCGAAAGCTTCTATGCCGCCGACCCGGGCGGGTTCCTGGTCGGTCTGCTGGACAATGAGCCCGTCGGCATGATTTCGGCGGTGAAGTACGGCCACAGCTTCGGCTTCATTGGCTTCTACATTGTCCGGCCTGCCTTCCGTGGCCGGCGGCATGGGCTGGCCCTGTGGCAAGCCGGCATGCAGGCGTTGTCGGGCAGGCGGGTCGGACTCGACGGGGTGGTCGCGCAGCAGGACAACTACCGTCGCAGCGGGTTCGTGCTGGCCTACAACAACGTGCGTTACGAAGGCGTGCCTTGTCGGTCCGCCAAGCCGGACAAGGCGATCGTTCCCTTGACGCAGGTGCCGTTCGATGAGGTCTTGCGCTACGACTCCGCCTTCTTCCCGGACGAGCGAGCGGCGTTGCTCGGCAGCTGGATTGCCCAACGCAGCAGCATTGCTCTAGGAGTTGTGCGCGACAGGGGTCTCGCGGGCTATGGTGTGATCAGGCCATGCCGCGCCGGGTTCAAGGTCGGGCCGCTGTTCGCCGATGACGCCAAGCTTGCCGACCGCCTCTTTCGCGCTTTGGTCGCGCAAGTGCCGCATGGTTCACCCGTCCAACTCGACATCCCGGCAGTGAATTCTGCCGCGTTGGAGCTGGTCGCCGCCCACGGCATGGCGCCGGTGTTCGAGACGGCACGGATGTACACCGGCGCGGCGCCCGCCCTGGCCATCGACCGGCTGTTCGGCGTTACCACGTTCGAGCTGGGATAGTCCGCCTTGCAGCTGCGCCAGCGTCTCGGCCTGCAACTGCTGTTTCAGCGCATGCCCTGAGCGTAGCATCTGCCGCAGTTCGACGAGGCTTCACTGTGCCAGCGCGCCAGTCGATGTCGTCCAGGTTGAGCCGGGCGACCTCGCAGCTGCGAAGGCCCGCATCCAGGGCGCAGCGCACGATCGCGTCGGGGGCCGCATCGAGGGGCCGGGCTCGCCAAGTAACCAAGTAAATTAGCCAACCGCGCGACCTCTTCGGCGGCCAGTGCACACCGCTGGGCGTGGCCGTGGTCAACACCGACGGCAGTAGCGACGGTGGCGAGCTGTTCGTCGCGCCGCCGACCTTCGCGTTGCTGGCGCTCGACACCAGCGGACAACACATCGTGCCGTCGAAGTACGCGCGCGACGCCAAGATGGCCGGCCTGGACATCATCACCTGGACACTCGGCGCACTACGCATCTTCAGCGACTGGCCGGCCACGACGACCTTCTACGCAACTGCGCCGGCCTGCGCTGAAGCGCGGCATCGGGCGCGCGGCGCGGCCATGCCGCGTCGCCCGCGCCCGCATCCTGCAACGCCTGCGTGGTGCGTGGCCCGATGCGGACCGGCCCGAACCACTCACGACCCACCCCGAACAAGCTGAACAGGTGATCGATCGGAAGTGAGTGGGACGTCGCCGCCCCACGATCGGCGCTGCAGGTCTGTTGATGTGTGTCTCGCGTGCGCAGTCGTACCCCCGGCCACACCCCTAAACCCCGGCAGCTTGATCTCGATCGATGCCGCAGCGCTGAGAAAGCTAAGCTTTCGTTGAGCGGCATCAAGCCCCTTGGTGGGGTTGTCAAAAGGCTGTCACGAGCCTCTTCGCAGAATCGACCGATACCTACTACCGACCCCATCCCATGGAAAAGCAGGACGCGGTGGCCTCGCTGGGCCAGACCCCGCTGTTGCAGCCCGCGCGCGTGCGTGCCGCGCTGAAGGCGAATGACCGCCTCAAGCTCTACCTCAGCGTGCTGCAGGCCGCCGCCGCGCATGCCGCCGGGCCGGAGCGTGCACCGCTGGATTTGTCGCGCGAGATCGCCGCCGCCGACATCGCGCCGCGCGAACAGGCCGTCTGGCTGCGCGACCTGCCGGCCGGCGCCTCACTGCAGGGCGACGAGCTGCAACTGCCCGAGTTGCCGCGGCTGGTGGCGCGCCTGCGCGAAGACCTGGCGGCGATGGCGCGGCCGGTGCTGGACGATGTCGACACCGACCCCGCTCTCGCCGAACGTGTGGCCCAGTGGCTGGTCTGGCTGGCGGCGCTCGGCGGTGGTGCGCTCCCCGCCGCGTCGCTGACGCAACTGACGCAGGGCCGGCGCGAACGCGGCGACAGCCTGCACCTGACCATCATGGACCTACACAAGGCGCTCAACCGCCTGGCGGCGCGGCTCAGCGGCGAGGACATCGACGGCGCCCA
>DASQFA010000713.1:0-14527 GCA_035633375.1 Rubrivivax sp. | reverse complement strand
TCGCCCAGAAAGTCGAGCAGCACGTAGTCGAAACCCCAATCGTGGAAACCGAGCTTTTCGAGCGTCTCGAAGCCGTGGATGATGCCGCGCCCGCCGCAGCCGCGCCCGACCTCGGGGCCGCCCAGTTCCATGGCATACACGCCATCGCGCTTGAAGCACACGTCGCCGATGGCCACCGCCTCGCCGGCCGCCTTCTTGCGGCTGCTGGTTTCGAGGATGGTGGGAGTGGCGCGGCCGCCGAACAACAGGCTGGTGGTGTCGCTCTTGGGGTCGCAGCCGATGAGCAGCACGCGCTGGCCCAGTTGCGCCATCATGTACGACAGATTGGCCAGCGTGAAGCTCTTGCCGATGCCGCCCTTGCCATAAATGGCGATGATTTGCGTCGTTTTGGTCACCGGCCCGGTGGCTACCGGGTCCGGTTCGAGGGCCGCCTCGGCGCGCAGCTGGCTGCGCAAACGCGCGAGCGGCACCGCGCCGGCCCCGGCGTCGTGCGCGCTCATTGGCAGTTCCTCCAGTCGAGCACCATCTTCAGGCAGGTCGGATCGTCGAACGCCACCCGGTAGGCGGCAGGCGCCTGGCGGGCGTCTTCGTGGTGGGTAATCAGGCCGGCGAGCGACAGGCGCCCCTCGGAGGCCAGTTCGGTGACCGCGAGCAGGTCGGGGCGCTGCCACTCGGCCGCCGCGCGGATGCGCGCTTCGCGCATGAAGGCGGGCGGGAACGAAAAACTGAGCGGTTCGCTGTAGAACCCGGCCAGCACGACCTCGCCGCCGGGCGCCAGACGCGCGATCAGGGCATCGAGGATGCGGCTGTCGCCGCTCACGTCGTACACGGCGCGGTAGTCGCGCCGCGGATCGTCCTCGGGGCGGACCACCTCGTAGCCGACCGCACCCTGGGCGCGCGTGGCATTCAGCTCCCACACCACCGGCGCCGGATAGCCGGCCAGCACGGTCAGACGCGCCAGCAGCCGGCCCAGCACGCCGTGCCCGACGATCAGGTCGGGCGGCACGATGGGGGTGCGACGACCGGCGTCGGACACCGCGTGGTAGGCGGTGGCGGCCAGCGCCAGCAAGACGCCTTGTTCGCTCAGGGGCTCGGCAATCGGAATCACGCGCGCCCCCGGCACCACGATATGCGCCGCCGCGCCGCCGAACAGACCGCGCACTTCGCCGTAACAACGCGCGCCAGGCACGAACACCCGATCGCCCACCGCGCGCCCGGATTCGGCGCCGGCCCAGGCCACCGTGCCGACCGATTCATAGCCCGGCACCAGCGGATAGCCCATGCCCGGGAAGGCCGGCATGCGCCCGTTCCAGAGCAGTTTCTCGGTGCCAGTGCTGATGCCGCTCCATTCGACATCGACGACCACATCCGATTCGCCTGCGGTCGCCAACTCGAGCTGGCTCAACACCAAGTGCTCGGGCCGTTCCAGCACGACGGCGGTGGTGTTCATGCGGCCGATCCCTGAGGTGGCCGGGAGCGGGACCTGGGCTGCGTGCGGTTCGCAAGGCGGTGCATGGCGGATGTCGGATGCAGGGTTTTCGGCAGTCTGAGTGTCATCTTATGCGTACGCTTAAAAGTGTCAAGCATTGTTTACGCTTAACCCCAGGCTCAGGTCCTGCCGTGACCGTTTGGCAACGAGCACGCCGACCTGCAGCGGCAGCGGCGTGGCGAGTTCGCGCACCTGCTCGAAGCCGGCCTGGCGCAGCAGCGCCGACAACTCGCCGGCCGTGCGCGCGCGACCGCCGTGCATGGCCAGCAGGTACATGCCGAAGTAGGCATCGCCCATGCGCGGCGCGCCGCGCACGCCGGCCATCGGCTCGGCCAGCAGCAGGGTGCCGCCCGGCGGCAGTGCACGGTGCACGGCGCGCAGGATGGCCAGCGCGCGTTCGTCGCCATGGTCGTAGATGACGCGCACCAGCGAGGCGATGTCGGCCCCGGTGGGCAGCGTGTCGCGGGTGAAATCGCCGCCGTGCACCGTCGACCGGCCGGCCAGACCCTGCGCCGCAAAGCCCGCCGCGGCCGAGGCCACCACCGCCGGCAGGTCGAACAGCACCAGGCGCAGCGCCGGCGTGCGCTGCCCGGCGGCGATGAGGAAGCGGCCCTGGCCGCCGCCCACGTCGAGCAGGCAGCGGTGGCCGTGCAGCGGGTAGGCGTCCAGTACCTCCTGCGCCACCAAAGGCTGCGAGGCCGACATCAGCGCCGAGTACGCGTCCACCTCGGCGCGCGGCAGCACGCCGGGCACATCGGCCGTGGCATAGGCCCAGTAGCGCGACAGCGCCGGCGCCTCGCCCTCGCCACGCAGCAGGGCCAGCGGGTCGCTCAGGTCGGCGTAGAGCACCGCGTGATGCTCGACCATCGCCGTCACGGCCTCGTTGTTGACCAACGGTGCGCCGAGCGCGCCCAGGCCGTAACGCCCGCCACTGCGATGTTCGATCAGTTCCAGCGCCACCGCCGCGGCCAGCAGCCGCTCGGTGGCCGGTAACGGCAGTTCGAAGCGCCGGCCCAACTCGGCCGCACTGAGCGGGCCTTCGGCCAGGATCTGGAAGGCGCGCACGCGCACGCAGGCCAGCAGCACCTGCGAGTAGGTGAATCCGGCCACCAGGTCGAACAGCGCACGCGCGCGGCGCCGCACGATCGGGCGCAGCCAGCGCGAGCGTGCGGCACGGCGCTGGAACTCGGGGCTGGTGAGCAGGCGGTCGCGCCAGGCGCACCACCGGTCGCGCCAGCGCGCCCACCAGCCGGAGCCTGAATTGCGGGAACGCGTCACGGCCGCGGGGTGGGAAGACTGGATGGCATCCATGGCCGGCTAAGCTGCCAGCGCCAGGTCGCGCACGCTGTCCTGTGGCACCAGGCGCTCGGATTCGGCACGCACCAGGGCACGCAGCAAGGCCGCGCCGTCGCAGGCCGGGATGTCGTCGATGGCCCGTGCCACGAGTCGGTCGAAGTATTCGATGGCGCCGCCCAGGCCCAGCTCCGAGGCCGAGCTCGGCCGCTGCAGGGCGCTGTCGCGCCCCGCCGGCTTGCCCAGTGCCTGCGTGGTGGCGACCACGTCGCGCACATCGTCGGCCACCTGGTAGGCCTCGCCCAGGCTCAGGCCGAAGTTGCGCCATGGCGCCGCATCGGCGCCGGCAGCCAGCGCGCCGGCCTCGGTGCAGGCGGCGAACAACGAGCCCGTCTTGGCGCGGTGATAGGCGGCCAGCGACACACGCGGCTCGCACTCCCAGGCCTGGCCGGCGACGATGCCGGCGGGGGCACCCACGCAGCGGGCGATCGTCAACAGCAACGGACTGAGCAGCTGCGGTGCGGTGCCGGCCGCGCTGGCCATGGCCTGGAAGGCCAGCACGATGAGCGCGTCGCCGGTGAGCACGGCGATGCGTTCGCCATACGCAGCGTGCACCGATGGCAGGCCGCGGCGCAGTGCGGCGTCGTCGAAACAAGGCAGATCGTCGTGCACCAGAGAAGCACAGTGCAGCAACTCGATGGCCACCGCCGCGGCGTCGGACAGGTGCGGGTGCGCATCGCCACAGGCGCGCGCCACCGCCAAGCACAACTGCGGACGGATGCGCGCCCCGCCCGGGAACACCGCATGGCGCATGGCCGCCGCCAGCAATGGCGGCCCCTCGGGCGCTTCGCCCTGCGCCACCGCCGCCTGCAGCGCGCTTTCGATGCGCATCGCGACGCGGGCCGCGGTCGACTCGGCCTGCGTGGAAAGGGTGCCCGTGCGCCGCGCTTTGTGTACCATGCTGTTGTCACCCCTAGTTGTCATGTTTACTTTACACAAGTAGGATAGGGGCATGTGCACGTGGCGTCAATGCGGTCTACCAGGGTTGCACGGCGGATTTCAATGAGCGTCTTTGCCCTCAGCCTGAACCACCACAGCGCACCGCTGGATCTGCGCGGTCGCTTCGCGTTCGCGCCCGAGCAGCTGCCCGTGGCGCTGCGCTCGCTGCGCGAGCGGCTGTGCCGCGCCACGCCAGAGGTGGCCTTGCTGTCCACCTGCAACCGCACCGAGCTGTATGTCGCCGCCGGCAGCGCCAGGGCAGTCGACGAATTGGTGCGCCCGGCGCTGGACTGGCTGGCCGAACAAGGCGGGGCCTGCGCCGGTGCACTGGTCGGCCATGCCCGCGTGGCCCAGCACCACGACGCGGCGCGACATGCCTTCCGCGTCGCGGCAGGGCTGGATTCGATGGTGCTGGGCGAGCCGCAGATCCTGGGCCAGATCAAGCTGGCGGTACGCCAGGCCGGGCTGGCCGGCACCCTGGGCAGCACGCTGCACCAGTTGTTCCAGCGTGCCTTCTCGGTGGCCAAGGAAGTGCGCAGCGCCACCGACATCGGCGCGCATTCGGTCAGCATGTCCGCAGCCGCGGTGCGCCTGGCGCAGCAGCTGTTCGAGGACTTCAGCCAGGTGCGCGTGCTCTTCGTCGGTGCCGGCGAGATGATCGAGCTGGCCGCGGCGCATTTTGCCGGCCGCAAGCCGCTGTCGATGACGGTGGCCAACCGCAACACCGAGCGTGGCCAGGCGCTGGCGCGGCGCTTCGGCTGCGAAGCCATCGGCCTGGCCGCACTGCCGCAGCGGCTGCATGAGTTCGACATCGTCGTCTCCTGCACCGCGAGCAGCTTGCCCATCATCGGCCTGGGTGCCGTGGAAAGCGCGTTGAAGCAGCGCCGCAGCCGCCCGATGTTCATGGTCGACCTGGCCGTGCCGCGCGACATCGAGCCCGAGGTGGCACGCCTGTCGGACGTGTACCTCTACACCGTCGACGACCTGTCGATGCTGGTGCAGTCCGGGGGTGAGAAGCGGCAGGCCGCGGTGCTGCGGGCAGAAACCATCGTCGACGCCGGTGTACGCGGTTTTGCGCATTGGCTGGAGCAGCGCGACAACGTGCCCTTGATCCGTGCCGTGCACGCGCGCGCCGATGCCTGGCGCGATGCCGCACTGCAACGCGCACGCCGCCAGCTGGCGCGCGGCGAAGACATGGATGTCGTGCTCGAATCGCTGGCACGCGGCCTGACTGCCAAGTTGATGCACGGTGCGTTGACCGAACTGCACCACGCCGACGAAGACCATGCCGAACAGATGCGCGACGCCGTGTCGAGACTGTTCCTGCGCGACGGCTCGCGCCAGGCCGCGGCCTGAGCCGTATTGGCGATCAGCGATCAGCGATCAGCATCAGCAATCGACGGTGTGCCTTCGGTCCATGGACCGCTTGCGGCGCAAAGCGGCCGCTCAAGTCTTGACGAAGTAGTGCCGCTCCCGGCCAATTGCGGTCATCCGAGTGGCCAAGAAACTGCCACGCCAACGACCGGTTTCGAGGGTACAGCGGCCAGCGGCAGACGGCCGTTTGAAGATGGTCATTCTCCAAAGCGGTCGCTCGCGGTCTTGCGGCGCTGGTCGGCCTCCGATGCACACCGTACGTCCGCAGTTCGAGGCAGCCGAACTGGAACTGCCGACCCACAGCCGACTTTCGACTCGGTGAATGTGACCGGGTGCAGCCGCTGCGCGACGCCGAGCGGGGCCATCGCGACTCAACCGGTGAGATGCAGTCTGACTCCAGCACCCAGCTTGATCTGATTGGGTACTCGAGCTAGGTCGCAGCAAGGCAGCTGACAACCACGTCGGAGTACACGAGGTCGCTACGCTGAAGATATACCTGTGGCCAGTCGGCCGGCGCCGGGCGGGCGTCCATCCAGGCAAACTGGTCGCCGACATGCTGCGTGAAGATGGGCCGGAAGTCGCCGATGGCCGCCCAGCGATCGATGCGATTGCCGGCAGATTGAAGGAACCAAACAGGCACTGTCGTCACCGCGCTCGTAAAGCCGCGATGCAACGCGCGCGCCGGGTCTCGCTCCCAGTCCTCTCGGCTGAGCTCCCGGCAGTCGATGACGAAGCCTTGCGCATGGCCTTCCGGCCCGGGTGAGTGGCCCAGGACCCGCTGCCACTCGCAGGCGCAGAGGTGATCACCGAGCGGCGGCACACGCGGGTCGTTGAAGTCGGGGCTGTTTCTCGCCCCCCAGTCTCGTTCCGCGGCGAGCGCCGTCGGATCGGCATCCGCGCGCAGTCGAATCGGCAACTCGCCGGCAGACACGGGCGCGAGCTGTCTGAAGATCGCGACATAGTCGTCCCAGCCTCTGGCGTTGTTGGTCGGGCAAGGAAGCGAGGGGGCGACTCCGCGACAGAGCGAGCGGACCGCAATGGCCACTTCCTCGGCACGCCCTCCAGCGGCGAACGCGATGAACCGAGCGGCCCCGGCCGCCCGAAGCACGCTGGCGGCGTCTTCGGTCAACAGTGGCAGCAAGAGCAGTTGCACCCGGGGCGGGAACGCCGGCACGCGCCCACCGCCCGGAAAGTCGACGAGGCCGTCGAGCCGTGCCGTTTCGGACTCGCCCGCATCGATGACGACCCGGTCGCGCAGGAAATCCCCACGTTCGAGCAAGTGGTCCAGCAGCTCCGACTCACGCAGGCACCACTCGGAAGCTCGGTACGCGTCAGAGGCCATGCGCACGATGACCCGGGCCGGCGCGAACAGCCCCCAGATCATCGCAATGTTCGACTCCCACCGCGGGATGTAGGTCGCATCGACGGCCGCCCTCGGCGAGCGCCAGAATCGCGTGCCTACGAGCCGCGGCTTCACGGTACTCGAGCGATGGCTGAGCGCGACGCTTCGACGGGGCCACTCCGGCCGCAACGCCGCGTAGGCGAAGCAGAGAATGTCCTTCGGGCGCACCGATCCCCACTCGCACTGAAGCGCGTCCTCCGCCCAGGCCATGGCGCGCAGTCCGAGGGCCATGCGCCGAAGCGTGCAAAGAGCCACCGCGCAGGACGCTGGATCTCCTTGCCTTGCGACTTGAAGGAGTGGGTGGACGAGCGCGGGGTTTGCCAGCAGGGCTGCGGCCATCGCGAGCGCGCGCCGTGCGCTCTCGGCACTCGCGTCCTGCGAAAGCCACCCCCAGCTCTCGCGCCAGCGCTCGCTTTGCCCGGCCGGAGCTGGGATGACCTCGAAGGCAGCCGCCAAAGGTTGCGTGGCGCTGTACATGGCCAGTAGCCCCGCCTCGGCAAAGGGTGCGTCGCAACTGCGGGCGACCTGTTCGACTCGCTCGAGCGACTTGGAGCCGAGATGCAAGAGAACTTCCGGCCGTTCAATGCCCGTGAGCACGAGGCCTCTGAAGTACACCCCCACGGCCGCATTCAGCCACGCGAGGCACTGGTTCAGGGGGAGCATCAGGGGAAACAGGTTAGGGTCGGAGAACGGGGGCCGAACGCGCCTGCGCAGCTCCGTGTACACGCTAAGGGCCTCCTGCCCCGTCGACAGCGCTTCCTCGTCGGTTTGCCGCGGCCGCGCCGAAACGAGATCGTCCACGAGTACGTGCCGCGTGTCGCGGAACTGCCACCCGGCCAGTTGCTCTCGCCCGACGGCGGCCGTCAGGTCATCCATCCGGTGCGGCGGCGCCCAGACGGGAACGAGCCTGCCTTCAGCGACCGAGACCGACTTGCAGAGCCAAACGTCCGAGTCGAGCGGTGCGTGCGCGGGACGCAGCGGTCCGGCCGCACGCATGTCTTCGCACAGCGACCGCCAGCGGTCCAGGACAGACCTGTAGCCGTCGCTCTTGTCGTCGCGTAAGTGACTGACCAGCCACGCGAGGCTCAGTGCCGAGTTGTTCGGACGTTCGATCGCGCTATCCATGCTTCGCCTTCGGTTCGCCGCCTCAGATCGAAACCCATAGTCTCGGCGAGTCTCGAAACCTAAGCCGTGCTCGTCGGCTGGCGACTGCTTTGTTTGGTGCGTGTACGAAGTCTAAACGCCACCCTGCGTCCTGACGCTGCGCTGTGACCCGCTGGGCTCTGGCCTGTCGTGACCGTCAGGGCATGGCCGCCAGTGTGAGGTCGAAGCGGCGCTAGGAAGCTGACTTTCGGCGCGATGGTCCTGCCGGCCAAAGTCAGCTTGCGGCGACCCCTGGGGAAAACCGGTCTCGGCCAGGAGCGGGTACTGGTGTACGGCCGGTTTGGAGTCGGCCAGCTGATGAGCCGGGCCCGGTCGCGATCAACAGCGTCTTCTAGATCGAACTTGAGCACTATTCGAACCGCGGGGGCAAGGTCATGCTTCCATGCTCGATGGCCTGAGGCTGCCGGCGTGCGGCAGCCTCGGGCATGGGCGAGGCGCGGGTCTGACGCCTCCGCACCGCTCCCACCACGGGGGGCACTTGACACCGACGTTGTCCTGGGCGATTGCAGTGCAGCGCATCGCATGAGGCCGTGCGAGGCCACGATCCCAAAGGCCTCGCGTGCACTGCGGCTCCGCAGCCGGGAACTGCACAGCATTGGCAATGTGGCAATCCACAGGATCGAGAGCCTTCGCCGTCGGGCTCAAGCTGCTGGCAGAACGGCCGAAGTCTGTCCATGGTGCCTCGATGCTGTGGTAGCGGACCGTACTGGCGGGAAACGCTCCACCGCGGTCGCACTCGGGTCGTGCCTTGCGGCCTTGTCCTGCATACCCTGCTCGCTAACCCATGAGTCTCGACGTACAAACGCTGTCGATCGTGATGATGTTCAACATGATCGCACTGTCGTTGGCCATGCCCGTGATCATGGGCTGGGGCGTCAGCAGGGCAGCGCGTTGCGCTCAAGGGTCGGTGGTGTTGCAGACATTGGGTTGGTCGGCGTTGGTGCTGTCGGGCCACTGGTTCGACCGCCCGCTGTCAGTATTGGCGATGGTCGGCCTGGCCGCAGGCCAGGGCCTGCTGTGGGAAGCGATGCGGAACTGGCTCGGGCCGCGACCGGGCCGCGCACTGGTCTGGGCGTTGGCCGTGCTGATGCCCCTGGGCTACGGGCTGGGGTTCGCAAATTACCAGTTCCGCGTCGGCTGGTCCAATGCAGGACTGGCCCTGCAGTTGGCCTGCATCTGCGTGGCGCTGGCCTGGCCTGCGCCCCTCGCCAGCTGGCGCTGGCGTTCTCTGATCGGACTTTGCCTGGCGGCCATGGCGGTAGCCACCGCGTGGCGTGGCATGCTCGGGGCATTCTTTACCGAGACCTACCCCAGCTTCCAGGCGCCGCATCCGGTGAACGTGGCCGCCGCACTGATCGGCAATCTGAGTCTCCTGCTCACCGCAGTGGGCATGCTGGTGGCTTGGCGGGAAGAGGCCGAGCGTGCACTGCAACTGCAGGCACGTACCGATGGCCTGACCGGGCTGCTCAACCGCCGCGCGTTACAGGAGGGTGCGACCGGGCTGATCGGTCAGGCCAGGCGCCACGGCGACATCTTGACCGTGTTGCTGATCGACCTGGACCGATTCAAGCAGGTCAACGACAGCCGTGGCCACGACGGTGGCGACCGCGCGCTGCGCCTGGTAGCCAGCCTGTTGGAGGGGGCACTGCGTCACGGCGACCTGGCGGCACGTTGGGGCGGCGAGGAGTTCTGCGTCCTGCTGGCGTGCGGTGGCGCCGAGGCCGGCGCCGCGTTCGACCAGCGACTGCGCGCAGAAGTGGTTCGGCGCTCGACGGCCGAGCTCGGCGTCACGCTGGACTTCAGCACAGGCATGGCCACGCTGCTAGGGGAGGACGTCACACTGCAGTCACTGATGACGCGGGCGGATGCAGCACTCTACGACGCCAAGGCTGCAGGACGCGGTCGGTTGATGACCTGGGGCGCAGAACAGTCCAGCACAAGGGAGTTGACAGCTCCTGCGCGGACGAGGCCGACGATGCTCGCCTGAGTGCCAGGTGTTCCGTCGCCTGGGCCAAGCCAGGAATGGCGTTGAACGGTTGACCAGAGTGGCCAGCATCCCCGGCGGATTGTTCGCAGTTTCTGCTAGGCCGCTACTCTGGGCGGGCTGAACGGTGGGCTGGGACAGCGAGGTCAATCGATGCGCGAAGAGTCGGGGGCGACATTCAAAGCGTGTACGACACGCGGCGACCTCAGCGGAACGCACTTGACGAACGGCAACGACCACGGTTGAGCAGCCAAGGTTCTGGGCGTCAGGTCGAGGCGCTTGGAACGCTGACCAGCGCGAACAGGCAGAGAACACAGAGCAGTAGGTACAGGACCGCTGACTCGAGCGATGTAGTGCTCGACCCGGCGACGAAGTACGCGAACCCGATGGCAGAGACACCGATGGAATTGCCGACCTGCTGCGTTGACGAGGCAATCCCTCCGCCGGTGGATGCACGGTTCAGACTGACCCTGGAGAGTGCACTTGCCATCAGCGGGCCCATCAGCAGCCCTATGCCAGCGCCCTGCAGGGAACAGCTGAGGGTGAAGGCGAGTACCTGCTGAAAACCGTCAGCGTGCGAACCCGCATACAGCATCACCAAGTGACCGGAGGCGAGGCACGCCAAGCCGGCGTGAAGGCTGTGATTGCCGAAGGCGGACTTGAAACGCTTCACCGTCGATGTGGAAACGAAGCACACGGCGAGCCAAGCGAAGAACAGCCCGACCTGCACCGCGGTGAAGTCGCTAACCAGGCGGAGCTGCAGGGCCAGCACAAAGTAGAGGGAAGCGACTCCACAGTAGAAGACGAAGATCCTGAGCAGGGCGAGCCAGAACGCGTTCTCGCGGAGGATGCCATTCGGGATGACCCTGTCGGCGCCAGATCGTGAGCCGATGGAGAGCCAGCCCAACAGCAGGGCGACGCTGACGATGCCCGCGGCGAGAACGTAGAAGCTCCAGGTCGGCCACCCCTGCTCGCGCCCGACGGTGAGGAAGGTGCAGATGCAGCCCAGGCCCACTCCGAGCAAAAGGGCGCCGACCAGGTCGATGCCTCGGGTCCCGGTGTGAGCGCCTTCGTTGGCGCGGGCTGAGCAGAGAAGTGCAAAGCAGCACAGCGGGACACTGACAATGAAGCACAGGCGCCAGCCGAGGTCGTCGGGCAGCAGGCCGACGAACAGCCCGCCCAGGAGCTGCGCGGCGATCCCGGCGAAACCCAGGGCGGCAGCGTAGAGGCCGAAGATGCGTGGCTTCTCGTGGCTCTCGAAGTTGACCGACAGCAAACCAAGCACCTGCGGTTGAACGAGGGCGCCCGCCAGGCCCTGGAGCACGCGAAAGGCGATGAGGGCCCATGCGGACGTGGCCAAGCCGCAGGCGAGGGACGCAGCGGCGAACAGTGCCACGCCAACCGTCATGACGCGTCGTCGACCGAGTGCATCGCCGAGGCGGCCGCCGACGACGAGCAAGCTCGCGTTTGCGACGGCGTAGGAGGCCAGGATGAGTTGAAGCTGGGCCTTGGTGGCGCCCAGGGTGTGCTCTATGGCGGGAAGGCAAGCGAGGACGATGAAGAAGTCGAGGACGACGATCGAGGCTGCGGACAGCAGGCCGATCAACAGTCTGGTCTTCGACGCTTCGGTGATCCGATGTACAGGCTCAGGTGCGGTCAGGACTACGGTGTCGGACTTGTTCAATTAGGCAGCCTGATGGACCACAGGATCCCGGCATGATACAGAGCGCCGTGGATCAGATCGCCATGGGATCAGGGGCGATGACAGCCGGGCGTGAGGCGACGAACTGCTTGAAATCGGACCACGGCAAGGGCTTGGCAATGACGTAGCCCTGAAGGGCGTCGCACTTCATCCGACGCAGAAGACTGACTTGGGCTTCGGTTTCGGCGCCCTCTGCGACCACCTCCAGTGACAGTGAATGCGCCAATCGGACGATGCCCTTGACGATTTTGCGGCTGGTTTCGCTGGAGACGATTTCTGCCACGAACGATCGGTCGATCTTCAGGGAGTGAACGGGGAATTGGGCGAGGTAGGCAAAGGACGAGTAGCCAGTTCCGAAGTCGTCGATGCTGATGCGAACGCCCATCTCGTGCAAGGCAGCGAGGACTTTGCCACTCGCGGAGACGTCATGCATGATGGCGCCTTCAGGGATCTCGATCTCCAGCAGCCTCGATGGAACGTTGGCATCTTCAAGGGCCTCGGAGACGCGGTGAACAAGGTAGAGATCGGTCAGGGAGTCGACGGAGAGGTTGATGCTGATGGGGATCTTAAGGCCCTTGGCGCACAGTTGACTGCAGTACTTCAGCGCCTGGCGAAGCACCCACTGATCAATGGTCTGCATAGCGCCCATGTCCTGCGCGATGCCCAGGAAAACCCCAGGCGCCAGCAAGCCACGCTTTGGATGCGCCCAGCGGATGAGCGCCTCTCCACCGACCACCGCTCCGGTCGCCAGCGAGACCTTGGGTTGGATCATCAAGGAGAACTGACTGCCGTCGAGTGCGACGCGAAGTTCCGACTCTATGACAGAACGCATCTTCGAGGCAAGTTCGAGGTCGGATCTGAAGCTTGCGATGGTGTCGCGTCCGCCCTTCTTGGCGTCACGCAGCGCGAGGCCAGCACGCTTGAGAAGGACCTCATAGTCGCCGCCATCAGCAGGGGACTGGACGGTGCCGACGCATGACCCGAGGACGATGCGGATGCCCGACAGGATCATGGGCGTCTTGACCGCATCGATGAATGCCAGGGCCCTCTCGGCGGCACCATCCGATTCACCCTCTCGGATGAGGGCGAATTCGTCGCCGCTGATTCGATAAAGGGTCTCGCCACTCAAGGTCGCCGTCTGGATGTGAGATGCCACTTCAAGAAGCGCCATGTCGCCGGTGGCGTAGCCGTGCGAATCGTTGATGTCGCGAAAGCGGTGCAGGCCAACGACAACGATGGAGAAGGTCTCCCCCTTGTTGACGAGCTGGTTGGCCTTCTGCTCCATGGCCAGCTTGTTGCCAAGCCCGGTGAGAGGGTCCTTGACGGCCTGCTGAGCAAGGTTGTAGGCCTTCACGACCGACTCGGAGGCATCGTTAGCCAGCATGAGCATGCCGTCGGCAACAGGAAATACCCGAACCATCAACCACCGGTTCAAGACCGTCGAGAAGCCGATCTTGCTGACCGCCGTGCGGTTGACAAGACAGTGCTCCGTGGCCTCGTAGAAGATCGATCGCTTGAACAGCGGGACGTACTCGAATGGTGTCCGCCCGACCACCTGGTCGACGCTCAGGCCGAGGTTCTTCGCGTAGACATCGTTGCAGTAGCGCGCGGTCCAGTTCTTGTCAACAAACACGATGGCTTCGCCGGCCTCGGAAACGAGGCCGGCCAGATCAAGATTGTCAAAGGACTGCAGGAGGCTCATAGCAGGGTCACGGCGCATCAAGATCCCCCGGGTATCGGCAATATTCAACAGAAAACGACACCCCTGGCAGCCTGGCGAGGTCGCGAGGAGTAACAAATAGTTTCGATGTCGTTGACAATCGCAAAAATCCGGTTCCGGAGCTGCTCATCGATGGTCGACTTTCACACACTCACGGAGCACTTCGAGCGGGTGCACACGAGGCGGCTCGCACTGCGGCAGATTGCTCTTGCGGACTCATGGCCGCTCTTCCAGGCGACGGGGAATCCACTCTTCAACAAGTCACTTCTTTGGGAGCAACCTGGAGACGAGACGCTGGTCATCGAACGAGTCGACGCAATCGTCGAATCTGCACGCAGGGGCCGTTTGACTGCAATGTCGGCGGTGGTCAAGGCTACGGGCGAGTGGGTGTCGCTGTATCGCTTCCAGCCATACGCTGCGAACCCGAAGTTTCTGGAGATGGGAATCTGGACCCATGACAAGTTCTGGCATGGAAGGTATAGCCTGGAACTGGTGCGTGGGTGCATTGATGCGGCGTTTGATCTGTTCGACATCCAGACTCTGGTAGGGGCGGCATCGCTCGTGAATCGGAGCTCGTGCAAGCTCATGGAATTGAGCGGAATGACGCCAACCAAGCTTGTGTATCGGCAGAACGAGGCCAAGTCTGAAGTGGAACTGCAGGAGTTCGAGATCACGCGAGCGGCTTGGGCTGCAAGGCGTGGCAGGCCGCTCTTCGAGCACGTGCCACTGCAGGCCAGACCCATCACCCCAAGAACGATAGAGCAATGGCCGGCGATGGAAGACGACGCGCCGACTCTGATTGAGGCGCAACGCCCAGCAGAGATCGCGCTGCATCAGTCTGCGGGTAGGCAGATGCACGGGCGCGGCACTGGAATCAGAGAGGTTCGCAGCCCGATGCCGCTCGCGCACCTGCATCAGATGGTGCCATCGCTCCCTGGCCAGGGATCTATGTCAACTGACCCGGCAGAGGCCGACCAGGGCCGTCCGCGCGAAAGAGGGTATCGGCCCCCAGCCACGTCCCCAGCGCCCCTGTGACCGCTTCGCGTCTGGGGCCGCAGCGCGGGCTTAGCGGGTTGGCAAGGCCATGAACGGGCTGGGCGCGATCCTTTGCCAGAACGGACTGCCGACCGGCACAGAGCCGTGAGCGGCCGGTGTCGGCTGCTCTGCTGCCACTGACCCCACCGCGTTGGGGTCCGGTACAAAGTGTTCAGTAACGGCAGCTTTGCGGCCGCAGATTCGAGACTCTGGGTGACGGCAGTGGGTCGAATCTTGCGGGCCACGCAGACGATCTCGGCGCCGGTAAGCCGTCATCGAAGTGTGATGATCCCGGTCAGCTGACCTTGGCTGGCGATGGTCCCAGCCATCAACAGTCGTTGGTGAGCGGTGGCTTGGTGGCGGAG
>DASQFA010000712.1:0-2079 GCA_035633375.1 Rubrivivax sp. | reverse complement strand
CGCGCTACCTGGCCGATCTTCAGGACTATGCCGCGCTGCCCCACGCGCTGCACAGCAGCGGCACGCTGGTGCGGGTCACCGGCCTGGTGCTCGAAGCCGCGGGCGTGCGCGTGCCGGTGGGCTCGATGTGCGAGGTGCGCGCCGAAGGCCAGCCCGGCGTGCTGGCCGAAGTGGTGGGCTTCAACGGCGACCGTGCTTTCCTGATGCCCAACGGCGAGCTGCAGGGCCTGACCAGCGGTGCGCTGGTGCTGCCGCGGCCGGCACCGCATGCGGCGCCGGCCTTCGGCAGCGAGAACCACCCGTGGCGACGCAGCGAGGACCGCGGCCTGCACCTGCCGGTAGGCGAAGGCCTGCTCGGACGCGTGGTCGACGCGCACGGCAAGCCGCTCGACCGCCTGGGGCCGCTGCGCGACGTGCGCACCGAGCCGATGGTGCGCCGCGCCATCAATGCCATGGACCGCGACCCGGTGCGCCTGCCGCTCGACACCGGCGTGCGTGCCATCAACGCCTTGCTTACCGTCGGCCGCGGCCAGCGCCTGGGCCTGTTCGCCGGCACCGGCGTGGGCAAGTCGGTGCTGCTGGGCATGATGGCGCGCTACACCGCGGCCGACGTCATCGTCGTCGGGCTGATCGGCGAACGCGGCCGCGAAGTCAAGGAGTTCATCGAGGACATCCTCGAGGAAGAAGGGCGCGCGCGCTCGGTGGTGGTGGCGGCGCCGGCCGATTCGGCCCCGCTGGTGCGCATGCAGGGCGCGAACTACGCCACCGCCATCGCCGAGCATTTCCGCGACCACGGCAAGCATGTGCTGCTGCTGATGGACAGCCTGACGCGCTATGCGATGGCGCAGCGCGAGATCGCCCTGGCCATCGGCGAGCCGCCGGCTACCAAGGGCTACCCGCCGAGCTGCTTTGCAAAGCTGCCTCAGCTGGTGGAGCGCAGCGGCAACGGCCTGAACGGCATGGGCTCGATCACCGCCTTCTACACCGTGCTGAGCGAGGGCGACGACCCGCAGGACCCGATCGCTGATGCCGCGCGCGGCATCCTCGATGGCCATGTGGTGCTGTCGCGGGAGCTGGCGGAAGCCGGGCACTTCCCGGCCATCGACGTGGAGCGCTCGATCTCGCGCGTCATGGGCAGCGTGGTCAGCCGCGAGCAGGTGGCCGCAGCGCGGCGCGCACGCCAGCTGCTGGCACGCTACAACAAGGCGCGCGACCTGATCCAGCTGGGTGCCTATGTGCCCGGCCACGATGCCGAGCTGGATACGGCCGTGCGTCTGCACCCGAAGCTGAACGCGCTGCTGCAGCAGAACATGCACGAGCCGGCCGAACTCGAATCGAGCTTTGGCCGGCTGTGCGAACTGCTCGATCCCTGAAGGAGCCCATGCCCAAGATGCAATCCCTGCTGCTGCTGCTGCAACGCGAGCAGCAGCAGCGCGACCAGGCCCAGTCGGCCTTGCGCCAGGCGGAGGACGCGGCCCGCCGCGCCGCCGAGCAGTACGACCAGCTGCAGGCCTATCGCAGCGACTATGAAGCGCGTTGGGCGGCGCAGTTCAACCAGGGCGGCACGATGCAGATCGTGCTGTGCTACCGCAGCTTCATGCTGCGCCTGGACCAGGCACTGGCGATGCAGTCGCGCCAGGCCGAGCTGGCCGATGGCGCGCTCGAGCGGGCGCGCGGCGCGCTGCTGGACAGCGAGCGACGCGTGGCTTCGGTGCGCAAGCTGCTCGATCGGCGGCTCGACGAGCAAGCGCAGGCCAGCCGCAAACGCGAGCAGAAGCACACCGACGAACTGGCCCAGCGCATGCGCTGGCGCAGCGCGCAAGCCGACGGCACGAACACACAGTGACACTCCCCGAAAGCCAGGCCCGACCATGATGAACGCCGCTCCCAACGTCTGCAGCGCAAACCCGACCGTCGGCATCCCCGCCAGCGGCAGCGCGGCGCCGAATGCCACGGATGAAATGCCCTTTGCGCAGGCGCTTGACCAGGCCGCTGCAAGACAACGCGCTGCGTCAGGCGACGCTGCGCCTGGCGCCGACACCGATACGGGGCAAGCGGCGGCGGGCGAGCCGGCCGCGG
>DASQFA010000711.1:0-9474 GCA_035633375.1 Rubrivivax sp. | reverse complement strand
GGCGCGCCAGCACCTCGGCGCGGATCACCGGTGCCGGCGCATACACCGGCTGCACGCCTTTGGGGTCTTCGAGGATGAGCAGGCCGAGCGCGGCCACTGGCCCATCGGTGCCGTAGGCCATGGCGGCATTGACGCCCGAGGTCCGCTCGGCCGCCGCACGAATGGTGACGGCGGTGTCACCGCCGGCCAGCGTGAGCAACTGGTCCTGGCGCAGCTTGAAGCCGTAGGCCGCCTGGAAGGCCGGCAGGGCATCGGGGCGCTCGACGAACTCGGCCGAGGCAGCGAGCTTGAACTTGCCACCGGCGGACAGGTACTGGCCCAGGTCGGCCAGCGACTTCAACTTGTGGCTGCGCGCCAGATCCTGGCGCACGGCAATGGCCCAGGTGTTGTTGGCCGGCGAGGGCTGCAGCCACACCAGCTTGTGGCGCTCCAGGTCCAGCGCCTTGACGCGTGCGTAGCCGGCTGCGTGGTTCTTCCAGGCCGGGTTCTTCTCGTCGGCGAAGAAGAAGGCGCCGTTGCCGGTGTACTCGGGATAAAGGTCGATCTCGCCGGCGATGAGCGCGCCGCGCACGATCTGCGTGCTGCCCAGCTGCAGACGGTTCTCGGTCTTGATGCCGTGCGACTCCAGCGTGCGGATGATCAGTTGGCCGAGCAGCGAGCCTTCGGTGTCGATCTTGGAGGCCACGCGCACGGCGGGCGGGGTCTGCGCCCCCGCCAGGCCCGGCATTGCCGCCATGGCCAGCGCGGCCAGGGTGGAGATCACGCCAAGCCGGCGGGTTTGAGTGAATCGCATGAGCCGGCCTTTCGAGCGCGCGTCAATCCAGGTAGGGGAGCGCCTTGCGCTGGTGCAGTGCGCCACGGACCGGGCGTCGCCGGTCTGTGCCACAGGCATCGCCACGCGTTGGCGCATGGTAGCGCCAGCCGCCAGCCGCTGGCCGCTGGCCGCGCGAGAGGATCACGCGGGGCGCGCTGGATAAGCGCCGCCCAGCACCGCCGTGATCTGGCGCGCCGCCTGGCACACGCGCGGCGCATGTTCAGGCGCGCCGCGCCGACTCTGGCACCATCGCCCCCATGGCGAACACCACCGCGTCGAACGGTGCAGCGCTCGACCGTTTCCTGGCCGAGTGCCAGGGTGCTGTGCAACAACAGCGTTTCGACAAGCTGGTGCTGGCCGGCTACCGCGGGCCTGAAGCCGACCTGCAGCGGTTGAGCGTGCGTGCCATCGAGCTGCGTGGCCAGCCGCAACTGAGCTTTGTCTTCAGCCATGATCGGCGCGACGTCACGAAGAACTGGCCGCTGGCCGAAGGGCTGCAGCAATTGCGCGAGCTGATCGGGCCGAGCTTCGCCAATGCGCACCTGCACACCCACGACGAGGAGCTGCAGTTGGCGCTTAGCCGCAAGGGGCGATGGAGCTTGCGCGGCACCCGGCGCGCTGCCGCGCACGCGCAACCCGCTGCGCCGGTGCAGGACATGACGAACCCGGCGCAGCACAACCGCGAGAAGCAGCGCCTGATCGAACTGGACCGTCCCTTCCTTGCCGAGTTGGGCGTGAGCGATGCGGCACATCGGCTGGTGCCGGCCATGGCGCGCAAGTGGAAGCAGATCAACAGGTTCCTCGAGGTGTTCGACGCCGCAATGGCGCGCTCGCCGCTGGTGCAGGTGCACACCTTGCAGGTGCTGGACTTCGGCTCCGGCAAGGGCTACCTGACCTTTGCGCTGCATGACCACCTGCGCCATGCGTGCGGGCTTGATGTGCAGGTCACCGGGGTCGAGATGCGTGCCGACATGGTGCAGTTGTGCAACGGCATCGTCGCCCGGCTTGGCGTGCAGGGCCTGCAGTTCGAACAGGGCGATGTGAGCTCGTATGCACCGCGCCCGGTCGATGTGATGATCGCGCTGCATGCCTGCGACACCGCCACCGATCATGCCATCCACATGGGCATCCGTGGTGGCGCGGCCATCATCCTGTGCGCGCCGTGTTGCCACAAGCAACTACGACCCCAGTTGCTGAGCCCGCATCCGCTGCGGCCGATCCTGCAGCACGGCGTGCACCTGGGCCAGGAGGCCGAGATGCTGACCGACGGCCTGCGCGCGCTGCTGCTCGACGCCTGCGGCTACGACACTCAGGTCTTCGAGTTCGTATCGCTGGAGCACACCGCCAAGAACAAGATGATCCTGGCGGTAAAGCGCGCCTCGCCTGCGCCAAAGGAGATGCTGCTGGAGCAGGTGCGCGACCTCAAGTCCTTCTATGGCATCCAGGAGCAGTGCCTGGAGGCCTTGCTGAAGGCCGACGCGCTGCTATAGCCCTAAGCCAGTGGGCTTCATGAAGGCGATGCACGCGCCTTGCGGGTCGATCAGTGCGGCAAAGCGGCCGACGTTGGGGATGTCGGTGGGCTGGACGATGACCTGTGCGCCCAGGCTGCGGGCCTTGGCGGCGGTGGCATCGCAGTCGGCCACGGCCACGTACGGCATCCACATCGGCGGCGTGTCCGGCATCGGCGAGTGCATCAGCCCGGCGCGCATGGCGTCGCCCATTTTCAGCAGGTAGTAGCTGCCCTGCGGGCCCATGTCCATGGTGTCGTGGGTGTAGCCGATGACGCCTTCGTAGAAGGCCAGTGCCTTCTTCTCGTCCGGCGTCATCAACTCGTTCCAATGCCAGTCGCCGACCGCCGTCTTCACCGCGTCGGCGCGGTCGCCCTGGGCATCTTTCCAGACCGAGAACACCGCCCCGGTGGGGTCGGCCAGCGTGGCGCCGCGGCCCGCCGGGCCGAAATCGGTGGGCGGCAACAGTGACTTCGCACCGGCTGCCAGCGCCGCGGCATGCGCGGCGTTGACATCGGGCACAGAGAGGTAGGACATCCAAAGGCTGGGCAGGCCAGGGGCGGGGCTGCGAAATCCGCCGATGCCTTCGCTGCCGTTCATGATCAGCGGGTAGGGCTCCGGCCCGCCCATCGGCGTGGCTTCGGTGTGCCAGCCGAACAGCGCGTCGTAGAACTTGCTCGCTCGGGCCGGGTCGCTGGACAGGTGCTCGAACCAGACGAATTTGCCGTGGACGTGGCTCATGGCTTCATTCCTTCGCGGTGGGCTTGGCGGACAGGCCGGGATCGGTGTCGATGAAACTGGCGCGTGCGCGCAGCGTGGCTTGCGCGCGCCGCACGTTGGGCGCAGCGGCCATCATTTGCGCGCCTTCGGGGAAGCGCTCCACATAGGCCAGGATCGGGGCGACCCACAGGTCGGCCATGGACAGCGCGCCGCCGGCCAGCCAGTCGCCGACGCCGTAGGCGGTGTCCAGGGCGGCCAGTTGCGCCGGCATCTCCTTCAGCGCGGCATCGATCACGGCGCGGTCGGGCTGGCCGCCTTCACCGCGCGGAAAGATGTACTGCAGCACGTAGCGCCGCACCATCGTGTCGTACAGGTAGGCGTTGACCGCGCTGACCCACTGTTCGCACTGCGCGCGTGCCAGCGGCGTGCCCGGCAGCAGCGTGGCGGCGCTGCCGAAACTTTCGTCGAGGTAGCGCACGATGGCGCTGGTCTCGAACAGCTCGATCTCGCCGTCGCGCAGCGCCGGGATGCGGCCGAAGGGGTTGAGGGCCAGCAGCTCGGGCGAATGCGGCGCGCAGGGTTGCAGCGTATAGGCCAGGCCCTTTTCCGCCAGTGCCATGCGCGCGGTGCGGGTGTAGGTGCTGCGCACGTCGCCCAGCAGCGTCAGCGTGGCGGCGCTGCCGTGCGCGTCGACCGTGTCGACCAGCCGGTTCAGCGTCGAGCGCCAGCCGGCGGCATGGGCGTCGCGTGCGGCGGCGGCCGGGAAACCGCTGTGGCGCAGGCGCAGTTCGGTGCCGCCTTCGCGCTCGAGGAAATCCACCTCGACCAGCGTCTCGACGCCGCCCATCGGCGAGTTGTCGCCCTGCCAAGCCCAGGTGTAGACCAGCCGTTCCGGGCGGCTCACTTCGCGGTAGACGCCGCCCACCGCGAAGCTCGAGCCGTCGCGGGACAGCATGTTCAGTTGCCACTGGCCCCCGGCGCGCGCGTCGCAGCGGCTGTGCGGCACGCTAAGGCCGCGCGGGCAATGCCACTGGCGCAGCATCGCCTCATTGGTGAAGGCGTCGAAGACCTTCTCGCGCGGCGCGCGAATGAAGCGAGTCTGCTGCAGTTCGAAGCGTTGCGGTGCGTTCATCGCGGCGGTCTCCTGCGTGCCGGCTGGCGTGGCGAAAGTGGTTGGCGCGCTTCGACCAGCTCGGTCAGGCGGTCGAGGCTGCGTTCCCAGTGTTCGGCGTAGGGCTCCAGCCAGCCATGCGCCTGCTGCAGTGGCGGCGCTTGCAGCCGGCACAGGCGCCATTGCGCATTCACCTCACGGCTGATCAGGCCGGCGTCCTCCAGCACGCGCAAGTGGCGCGAGACGGCCGGCGCGGAGATGTCGAAGGGCTGCGCCAGATCGCCTACGTGCGTGTCGCCGCGCGCAAGTCGCGCCAGGATGGCGCGTCGTGTCGGGTCGGCCAGCGCGGCGAAGGTCACGGAAAGCGGGTCCATGCCTTCATTTAACGCGTTGGTTAAATAAAAGTCAATGACATCGCGGTCAGGTTCTAGGGGGGTCTGAACTGCCGTCCTGCACCAGCGCGTCGCGCCGTGCCAGCGCGGGAAACCAGCGCCACCACAGCACGGCCACCAGCAGCGTGCCGGCGCCGCCCAGCACCACCGAGCCCACCGGTCCGAGCCACGCGGCGGTGGCGCCGGATTCGAACTCACCCAGCTGATTCGACGCGCCGATGAACACCGAGGCCACCGCACTGACGCGCCCGCGCATCGCGTCCGGCGTTTCCAACTGGATCATGGTCTGGCGCACGACCACGCTCACCATGTCGGCAGCGCCGGTGACACAAAGTGCCGCCATCGACAGTGCGAACGAGGTGGACAGCCCGAAGACCAGCGTCGCCAGCCCGAACAGCGCGATCGCGCCGAACAGCTTGGCGCCGGCACGCCGCTCGATCGGCCAGCGCGTCAGCGCGATCGACATGGCCAGCGCGCCCAGCGCCGGCGCGCCGCGCAGCAGGCCCAGGCCCCAGGGGCCGACCTGCAGGATGTCCTTGGCAAACATCGGCAGCAGCGCCACCGCGCCGCCCAGCAGCACCGCGAACAGGTCGAGCGAGATGGCGCCCAGCACCACCTTGTTCTGCCGCACATAGCGCACACCGGCGAGCAGCGTGTCCAGGCTGATGCGCTGGCCGGGCGGTGGGGCGGCATGGCGGATGCGCAGGCCCAAGCCCGCGGCCACGCCGAACAGCGCCGCGCACAGGCCGTACACCACCGAAGCGCCGGCCATGTAGACAAATCCGCCGAGCGCCGGGCCGGCGATGACGGCGCCCTGCAGCCCGGCTGAAGCGAAGGCCATGGCCCGCGGCAGCAAAGCCGTTGGCACCAGCAGCGGCACCAGCGCCTGCTGCGCCGGCATCTGGAAGGCGCGCACTGCGCCCAGCACCAGCGACAGCATCAGCAGCAGGGTGCGCTGCGAGACGGCGTCGAAGGGCGCGACGGCCAGCGCCAGTGCCACCAGCCCCTGCACGGCCACGCACAGCGCGACGATGTGCGCTCGGTGGTGGCGGTCCACCACGTGGCCGGCCACCAGCACCAGCGCCAGCGCCGGCAGGAACTGCAGCAACCCCACCAGGCCGAGGTCCCAGGCCGAGCCGGTCAGCTCGTACATCTGCCAGCCTATGGCCACCAGCATCATCTGGCTGGCGCTCACGCCGGCCAGCCGCGCGTACCAAAGGCGCATGTAGTCGCGACAGGCAAGAAGCTCGCGGGTGCTCATGGGCGGCATCATCGCCCGCCGCCGCAGGCCATTCGCGGCTAGCTTGACGAAACTCAATGCGAATGGTTCGTATTGGCGTTAGAATGATGGTTTCCTGGAACTTTGGAGCCTGCCCATGGCCCGCCCTTCCCATTCGATTCGTCTTGCCGCCGCTGTGCTGCTGGCCGGGGCCGCCTTCGGCGCGGCCGCGCAGGACAAGGTGCTGAACCTGTACTCCGCCCGCCACTACCAGACCGATGAAGCGCTGTATGCCAACTTCACCAAGGCCACCGGCATCAAGATCAACCGCATCGATGCCGACGACGCTGGCGTGCTGGCGCGGCTGAAGGCCGAAGGGGCCTCCAGCCCGGCCGACGTGGTGCTGCTGGTGGATGCCGCACGGCTGACCCTGGCCGAAAGCGAGGGCCTCTTCCAGCCCGTCATGTCGAGCACGCTGCAGTCGCGCATCCCGGCCCCGCTGCGCGGGGCGGACGATGGCAAGGGCTCGCAGTGGTTTGGCTTTTCCACGCGTGCGCGCGTCATCGTCTACGACAAGGCGCGGGTGCAGCGTGCCGACGTCGACACCTACGAAGAGCTGGCCGACCCGAAGAACAAGGGCAAGTTGTGCACACGCTCGGGCTCGCATCCGTACAACCTGTCGCTCTTCGGCGCGGTGCTGCAGCACCAGGGTGCCGCAGCCACCGAGGCCTGGCTGAAGGGCATGAACGACAACATGGCGCGCCCGCCGAAGGGTGGCGACACCGACCAGATCAAGGCCGTGGCCTCGGGCGAATGCGGCATCGCCGTGGTCAACACCTACTACCTGGCGCGGCTGATGCGGTCCACCAAGGCCGAGGACAAGGACCTCATCGACAAGGTGGCGGTGATGTTCCCGAACCAGCAGAGCTGGGGCACGCACGTCAACATCGCAGGCGGCGCGGTGGCCAGGTACGCCCCGCATCGCGTCGAAGCGGTGATGTTCCTCGAGTATCTGGCGAGCGATTCGGCGCAGCTGTACTTTGCCAACGGCAACAACGAATGGCCGGCGGTGGCCAGCGTCAAGGTGTCCGGCAACCCGGCACTGGAAGCCCTGGGCGACTTCAAGGTCGACAACTCGTCGGTCGCCGCCTCGGGCAAGAGCCAGGCGCAGATCCAGCAGATGCTGGACCGCGTGGGCTACAAGTAGGGTCGGCTGTGCCGACGTGATGCCACGCCGGAGTGTGGACGGAGCGCCAGGGACCCGACGCGGCGCGCCGCCGTCGGGGCAAAGCTGCTCTCGCTCAAGCGTCGGCCGCGTCGCGCTTTGCGAACATGCCCCAGCCTTCCATCGACAACACGGCCTCGTCGTGCTGGTTGAACATCTGCCACTGCGTGCGCACCAGTCCGACGCCGGGGCGGCTTTTCATGCTGCGTGACTCCAGCACCGTCAGGCGCATGCGCAGCGTGTCGCCGGGGTACACCGGCTTGAGCCAGCGCAGGTTGTCGATGCCCGGCGAACCCAGGCTCGACGATTCGAGCAGGTAGTCGTCGCACATCAGGCGCATGGCCATGGCGCAGCTGTGCCAGCCGCTGGCCGCCAGCCGGCCGAACAGCGATGCGGCGGCCGCCTCGTCGTCCAGGTGAAAGGGCTGTGGGTCGAAGTCACGCGCGAAGGCCAGCGTGGCCTCGCGCGTCACGGCCATGGCGCCGAACTCGCGCGTCGAGCCGACGGCAAAGTCCTCCCAGTAGAAGCGGATGGTGCGGCGGCCAGGCGCGGCGGTGGTGGGCTCGGACATCGGGCATTCAAGGCGGGTTAGGGGTCGGCAAGCATAGCCGCGGCCGCCTCGGCGCATGCGCTGCGCTTAGGGGGTGCGCCGACGCGGCGCGACGCGCGAGAATGCAGGCCTTCTTCGGCAGGGACCTGGATTCCATCATGAGCGTCCTCATCATCGGCCTGATCCTATTCCTGGGCTTGCACTCGGTGCGCATCTTTGCCGAAGGATGGCGCGAACGGCAGATCGCGCAGCGCGGCGCGGGCACCTGGAAGGGCTTGTATTCGGTCGCTTCCATCATCGGCTTCGGGCTGATCATCTGGGGCTGGGGCCTGGCACGCCAGGAGCCGCTGGCGCTGTGGGCGCCGCAGGTGTGGGCGCGGCACCTGGCCTCGTTGCTCATGCTGCTGGCCTTCATCCTGCTGGCGGCCGCCTATGTGCCGAAGAACGGCATCAAGTACCGGGTGCATCACCCGATGGTGCTGGGCGTGAAGGTCTGGGCCCTGGCGCACCTGCTGGCCAACCACACGCTGGCCGACCTGCTGCTCTTCGGCAGCTTCCTGGTGTGGGCCTTGCTGGACTTTCGCGCCGCGCGCGCGCGCGACCGCATTGGCCATGTCAGCTATGCGCCGGGCACCGCCGCCGGCACGGCCATCACGGTCGCGGTGGGGGTGGCGGCCTGGGCCGTGTTTGCGTTCTGGGCGCACGGCTGGCTTTTCGGCGTGAACCCGATCGGACGCTGAGTCCGGATAGGCGAAGCGCCGGCACACTGCCCGGTGCTTGACGCAGGCCCGCCCGCGGGTGCAGCCGCCGCAAGGCGCGCCGGCCCCCGCTACGCCGGCAACACCGCGATGGCGTCGATCTCGACCTTGAAGCCGCCCGGAAATGCAGCCACCGGCACGATGGCACGGGCCGGCTGGTGCGCACCGAAGAATTCGGCATACAAACGGTTGAACAGCGGCCAGCCCCCGGGCTCGGCCATGTAGACGGTGACCTTGGCGACCTGCTCGAGCGTGGCGCCGCCGGCTTCGAGCACGGCGCGCAGGTTGGCCAGGCACAGCCGGGTCTGCAACTCCAGGTTGGCATCGGCAAACGAACTGCCGTCGGGCGCGATGGCGATCTGCCCTGATACGAACAGCAGGTTGCCGGCACGCATGCCGGCGCTGTAGGGGCCGCGCGGCACTGGCCCATTGCCCGGTACGACCGGCACCAGCGCGTCCACGACGAGTGCTGTCTTCAGTGTGGGGTCAACGGATAGCCAGCCTGCAAGCGATTGTGGCGAATCAGGCATTCACGTTGACCACCACCCGGCCGCGAATGCGACCGGCCAGGATGTCGGTGGCTGCATCGATGGCAGCGCCCAGCGGAACCTCTCGCACCATGCTGTCCAGCTTGGCCGGATCGAGGTCGCGTGCCAGGCGTTGCCAGGCCTGCTCGCGCAGCGCCTTCGGCGCCATCACGCTGTCGATGCCGTACAGCGTGATGCCGCGCAGGATGAAGGGCGCCACGCTGCCCGGAAAGTCCATGCCCTGCGCCAGGCCGCAGGCCGCCACCGCGCCGCGCAGCCGGGTGCCGGCGCAGGCATTGGCCAGCGTGTGGCTGCCCACCGAATCGACGACGCCGGCCCAGCGCTCCTTGCCCAGCGGCTTGCCTGGGGCCGACAGTTCGGCACGGTCGATGACTTCGGCTGCGCCCAATGCCTTCAGTGCGTCGGCCTCGTGCAGCCGGCCGGTGGAGGCGACCACGCGATAACCCAGCTTCGACAGCAGCGCAACGGCCACGCTGCCCACGCCGCCGTTGGCGCCGGTGACCAGGATGTCGCCGCTGCCCGGCTTCAGGCCGTGGCCTTCGAGCGCCAAGACGCACAGCATCGCGGTGTAGCCGGCGGTGCCGATGGCCATGGCCTGGCGCGTGCTCAGGCCGGCTGGCAGGGCGACC
>DASQFA010000710.1:0-3162 GCA_035633375.1 Rubrivivax sp. | reverse complement strand
GCGTTCTTCCCCGCATGCCGCGACGCCGCGATGCCACATGCCGCGCTGCTCGAAGCCGTGGCCCTGCGCACCGCCACGCTGCTGGCGCACTGGCAGGCGGTGGGCTTCTGCCACGGCGTGATGAACACCGACAACATGTCGATCCTGGGGCTGACGATCGACTATGGCCCCTTCGGCTTCCTCGACGCCTTCGATCCCGGCCACATCTGCAACCACTCCGACCCCAGCGGGCGTTATGCCTTTGCGCGCCAGCCGAACGTGGCCTTCTGGAACCTGCATGCGCTGGCGCAGGCGCTGCTTCCGCTGATCGGCGACGGCGACACCGCACTGGCCGCGCTCGAGCCGTACAGGTCAGTCTTCGCCGACACCCTGCTGGCGCTGATGCGCACCAAGCTGGGCCTGGCGCAGGTGCACGAAGGCGACCGCGAACTGGTCGACGACCTGCTGCGCCGCATGGCTGCCGATCGCACCGACTTCAGCATCGGCTTTCGCCGGCTCTGTGCCTTCGACAGCCGCGTCGATGCGCGCAACGACGCCATCAGAGACCTCTTCGTCGAGCGCGAGGCCTTCGACGCCTGGGCTTTGCGCTATGCCGCTCGGCTGCGCGCCGAAGCCAGCATCGATGCCGAGCGCGCCGTGCGCATGCTCGCCGTGAACCCGAAGTACGTGCTGCGCAACCACCTGGCCGAGGCCGCAATTCGCCGCGCCCGTGAAGGCGACTTCGGCGAAGTGCATCGCCTTCTGCGCGTGCTGCAAAAGCCCTACGATGAACAGCCCGAACACGAAGCCGACGCCGGCTTCCCGCCCGACTGGGCCCAACACCTGGAAGTCTCCTGCTCATCATGAATTCAAACCCGCACCATCAGCCGAGCTATCCAGTGAGCAAGAGCGACGCCGAATGGCGCGAACAGCTCGACCCGACGCAATACCAGGTGGCTCGCCATGCCGCCACTGAAGCCGCCTTCAGCGGCAAGTACTGGGACCACTTCGAGCCCGGCCGCTACGACTGCATCGGCTGCGGCACGCCGCTGTTCAAATCGGACACCAAGTTCGACGCCGGCTGCGGCTGGCCCAGTTATGCCGAGCCGATCAACAGCCAGGTCATCGAGCGCGTGCACGACACCAGCCACGGCATGCTGCGCATCGAGGTGCGCTGCAACCGCTGCGGTTCGCACCTGGGCCACGTCTTCGACGACGGCCCGCAGCCCTCGGGGGAGCGTTTCTGCATCAACTCCGCCGCGATAAACTTCAGTCCGCCGGATTGAGAGTCGCCGGTTGCCTGCCATACCGGGCCCGAGTACCCAGCGCATGAAAATACTCTTCGACTTCCTGCCGATCATCCTGTTCTTTGCGGCCTTCAAGTATGCCGAGGCGCACAAGGAATGGGCCGCGGCGTTCGCCACCAGCCAGTTCGGCCTTGTCGTCGCCGGCGGCGTGGTGGGCCAGGGCGAAGCACCGGTGCTGCTGGCCACGGTTGTGGTGATCATCGCCTCGCTGGCCCAGGTGGCCTGGCTCAAGTCGCGCGGCCGCAAGGTGGACACCATTTTGTGGGTGAGCCTGGCGCTGGTGGTGGTGCTCGGGGGTGCGACCATCTATTTCCACAGCGAAACCTTCATCAAGTGGAAGCCGAGCGCGCTGTACTGGGCCATGGGCCTGTCGTTCTGGCTCAGCCCGCTGATCTTCGGCAAGAATCTGCTGAAGGTCATGCTGGGCGAGCAGCTGGAGTTGCCGCCGCGGGTCTGGCACCGGCTGAACTTCGCCTGGGTAGCCTTTTTCGCAACGATGGGGCTGCTCAACGTGTGGGTGGCCTACAGCTTCAGCACTGCCACCTGGGTCAACTTCAAGCTCTTCGGCGGCATCGGGCTGATGCTGCTGTTCACGCTGGCCCAGGGGCTCTATCTCACGCGCTACATGAAGAGCGAACCGCAGCCTGCAACGCCCACTGCACCGGCAGATTCGACATGAGCTTTCCGCATGTCAGCCGCGAGGCCATCGAAGCCGCCTTGCGCGCGGCCTTGCAGCCCATCGCGCTCGAGGTGCAGGACGACAGCCACCTGCATGCCGGCCATGCCGGCGCGCGCGAGGGCAGGCACTACTGCGTGCGCATCACCAGCGCGCGCTTCAGCGGCTGCACGCGGGTGGCCCGGCACCGCCTCGTGTATGATTCTCTGCGCTTGTTGATGCCCGCCGGCATCCATGCGTTGGCCATCGAAGCGCGCGCGCCCGACGAGCCTTGACACCTGCAGATTCAAGATTTCCCTGACCGCGGGCCCCCGCCCGCCCCATAGGCGCGCAGTGCCACCGCCCGGCCAGCGCCTGCCCATGAAAGACACCCCAGACATGAAGTCGAACTCCCATGCCGTGCGCGCCGCATTCATTGCCGCCTCAGTGGCACTGCTGATGCCCGTGGCTGCCCAGGCGCAGAACATTGCCATCGTGAACGGCAAGGCCGTGCCCCAGTCGCGCGTCGACAACCTGCTGCAGCAAGCCTCGCGCGCCGGCCAGAAGGTCGGCCCGGAGATGGAAGCGCAGGCCAAGGAGCAGGTCGTGCTGCGCGAAATCTTCGCGCAAGAGGCCGAGAAGAAGGGCATCGCCACTTCAGCCGACTACCGCGCGCAAATGGAACTGGCACGCCAGAGCATCCTGATCCGCGAGCTGTTCGAGGACTTCAAGAAGAAGAGCCCCGTGTCCGATGCCGAGGCCAAGGCCGAGTACGAGAAGTTCAAAGCGCAGGTCGTGGGCACCGAGTACCGCGCGCGCCACATCCTGGTGGAAAAGGAAAGCGATGCCAAGGCATTGATCGTGCAGCTCAAGGCGGGTGCGAAGTTCGAGGACCTGGCGAAGAAGAACTCGAAGGACCCGGGGTCCGCCGAAAGCGGCGGCGATCTCGACTTCGCCAAGGCCGATTCCTACGTGCCCGAGTTCGCCCAGGCCATGGTCAAGCTGAAGAAGGGCGAGATGACCGACACGCCGGTGAAGACACAGTTCGGCTACCACATCATCAAGATCGAAGACACGCGCGAGGCGCAGTTCCCGGCCTTCGACGAGGTGAAGGCGCAGATCGTGCAGCGGCTCGAGCAGATCAAGCTGCAGGACTACCAGGAAAGCCTGCGCAAGGCGGCCAAGACCGACTACAAGTTCGCGCAGCAGTAGCGCGCTTCG
>DASQFA010000709.1:0-1845 GCA_035633375.1 Rubrivivax sp. | reverse complement strand
CCAGCCCACGGCGCGCAGGCCGAGGTGCACGGGCTTGGGGAAGTCGCCGTCCTTGATGTACTGGTAGAGCGTGCTGCGCGACAGGCCGGTGCGTTGTTCGACTTGCGGCCGACGCAAGATCGCCGGCGCGTGTTGAATGTTCTGGTGCATGTTCGTCATCTCCTGGATGTCAACGGACGATCGTCGGGCTTGGCATCACACACCCGCGGCATGTGGCGGCCCTGCTCAGAAGAGACGGATTCCCGCGGGAAAGTGTCGGAACGGCGTGCGCGCCGCTGGAGGAGCAGCAGTCCAAGCGCTTTTCATCTTGGCACGGGCGGGCCGTGGGCCGGGCAGACTTTGGCGCTCGACGCACTAATCGCTTGGTTTGGAGCCGAACGTCACCTGTACGCGTTCGCCCGCGCGCTGAGCGATGTACAGGCCGCCGAGGAGCTCAACGAAGCGGGCGCAGCGCTCTTCGAGCGCGTGCCCTCGCGCGGCATCTGGTGAAGCAAGACGCCTCGCGGGCGGCGGCAGGCCGTGGACAAGTAGACGATGCGCCCAAAGGCGCACCGGGCACGGCCCGTGGACGCTGTCGCCGCGTTGCCCACCGTCCGAACCCTTCGCCGACTTGCCCACCGCCAGCGACCACGGTGCGCAGATCAACGAATCCCCGCTCCCATACACTGCGCCGCTCTACAACCGATCGACGTGCAGCGCATCGCCGCCACCAGCTTCGGTTTAGGCTCAAACCTGATTTGGAAAAGACTGGGGAACCAAATGCTTAGGGTGAAACCCAGCTAACCGGCCGCGCGCAACGGCACAACGTTGCGCCTCGGCTTCGCTCCGGTGATGATCGCCGTCAGCTTCGCGCCGAGCGCGTCAAACGCCCGCGCCTGTTCTTGCGGCCGGCGGTCGCGGATGTAGGTTCGCCGCACGCGGGACTCGATCACATGGTTCAGGCACTCATCGATCACGTCGCCGCTGACGCCTAGCCCGGCAATGAGCGTGCCAGCAGTGCGCCGCAGGTCATGCGCTGTCCATCGACCGCCCGGCAGCATCAGCGACTCGGTATTCTTGGATCGTCCCTGCATCCGCTTGTCCGCGGGTCGCTGCCGATCGGCCAGTTGCTTGCCGAACGACTTGACGTGCACGGGACCGGTCGCCGCTGTGTTGGGGAAGACCCAGGGCACGAGCGCCTGTGTGCCGTCGTCATTCGTGCGGACTTCGCGCAGGGCCGCCAGCCGTTCGAATCGCTCGATCGCGAACGCCGACAGGTGGATCGTGTGGGCGCGCTCGTTTTTGGTTGTGGGCAGGTGCCAGGTACGGGCCGCCATGTCGACAATGCCGACCTTTACCTCGGCCGCCTCGTCGCTTTGTGCGAGCGCGTTTGCATCCACGCCGTCGCCCGACCAAGCGGCGCCCATCAGCTCGCCGACTCGGGCGCCTGTGGCCAGCAGCACCCATATTGCTGCCGCCGTGCGCTGATTCAGGCCCGCGGCCGGGATGCGCTCGGCCAGCGTCGCAATCTCGTCGACCGTCAGCACCCGCTCGCGCTCGGTTTCCTTTCCGCCGGCGTCGCGCTTGGTCACGGTGTCCAACGGGTTGCGCTCCACGATCTCGCGGGCGAGCGCGAACCTGAACATCTGTTTCAGATCGGCCAGCAGAACATTCGCCGTCCGCAGCTTGCCCTCGGCCTTCACCGTGTCGAGGATGGCCAGCAGGTCGGCTTTGCGCACGTCAGCGATAGCGCGATCGCCGAGGGCAGGGAAGATGTAGCGGCCGAACTGATCGGTCGTGTACTGCCCGCCATCCTTGCGGCCGATACGCTTGCCGTCGGCGCCGATGCGCGGCTGCAGCTCGACC
>DASQFA010000708.1:0-5542 GCA_035633375.1 Rubrivivax sp. | reverse complement strand
CTCAACGGCATCGTCACCCACCAGGACTGGATGGCGACCTTCCTCGCCGCCGCGGGCGAGCCGGACATCAAGGAGAAGCTGCTCAAAGGCCACAAGGCCGGCAAGAAGACCTTCAAGGTCCACCTCGACGGCTACAACATGTTGCCCTACCTGAAGGGCGAGGTGAAGGACAGCCCGCGCAACTTCTTCTTCTACATCAGCGACGATGGCGACATCATGGCGATCCGCGTGCAGGACTGGAAGATGGTGCTGATGGAGCAGCGCGCCAAGCAGCTGGCTTGCTGGATAGAGCCGTTCGTGAAGCTGCGGATTCCGAAGCTGTTCAATCTGCGGCGCGACCCCTTCGAGCGGGCCGACGAGAACTCGAATTCGTACTACGACTGGATGATCTCCAACGCCTTCACCATTTACCTGATGCAGGGCGTGGTGGCCGGCATGATGGAGGGCTTCGTGAAGTTCCCGCCGCGGCAGAAGCCGGCCTCGTTCAACCTCGATGCCGTGATGCGCGACCTGGAAGCATCCAGAGCCGATTGACCTGCCTGCTCCATCGCGCACGCCGATGGGGCTGCGCCCGGCCGCCTGGCCGGGCGCGCTTATTCAGCAGACCCGGGGGCCGATCGATCGGTCGCCCGGTTCTCTTCATTTTGGCGCGGAGATTGCCGTGAAGAATGACCCGTCTACCGAAGTAAAAGCCGGTCCCCTGTCGTCCGCAGGCGCGGCCTCGTCCGGCGAACCTCTTCCGTCGTGGAACAACGGGCCGGCCAAGCAGAGCATCCTCAGCTTCGTCGCGAAGGTGACAACGGAAGGCTCGCCATCCTTTGTCCCCGTGCCCGAACGAATCGCCACCTTCGACAACGACGGCACGCTCTGGTGCGAGCAGCCGGTGCCCGTGCAGGTGTACTTCGCACGCGACCGCGTCAATGCCCTGGCGCCGCAGCACCCCGAGTGGGAGACGCAGGAACCGTTCGCGTCGCTGCTTCGGGGGGATCTGAGGGCCACGCTCGCCGCCGGCGAAGCGGCGCTGCTCGAAATCGTCATGGCCACGCACGCGGGCATGAGCACCGTCGAATTCGGGCGGATCGTCGAGGACTGGATCGCCACCGCGAAGCATCCGCAGACCGGCAGGCTCTTCACCGAAATGGTCTACCAGCCGATGCTGGAAGTGCTCGCCTACCTTCGCGCCAACGGCTTCAAGAACTACATCGTCACGGGCGGTGGCATCGAGTTCCTGCGCCAATGGGGCGAGCGCGTCTACGGTGTCCCGCCGGAGCAGGTCATCGGCAGCAGCATCGAGACCCGGTTCGAGATGCGCGACGGCAAGCCGGTGCTCATGCGCCTGCCGAAGTTGAGCTTCAACAACGACAAGGCCGACAAGCCCGTCGCCATCAACCAGCACATCGGCCGCTGCCCCGTTGCCGCATTCGGCAATTCCGTGGGTGACCAGCACATGCTGGAATACACGCAGGGCGGCGGCGGCGCGCGCTTCGGACTGTTGGTATTGCACGATGACGCGGCACGCGAATACGCCTACGGCCCAGCGCTGGGCCTGCCCACGCCCCAGCTCGGGGCCTTCACGCCGGCTCTTCATGAGCAGGCGCTGCGCACGGGCTGGCCCGTCGTCAGCATGAAGGACGACTGGCAGCGGGTCTTCCCGTTCGAGGCGGGGCCGGTCACCGCGATCAACATCCTGCTGGAGCCCGACGCCACGATGCTTCAGCGTTGCGAAGCGAACAACGCCCAGCTGCTGAAGGTCTTCCCGAAGGGTTTCGCGCTGGATGCGAGTCACCGTCCGCACGTCACTTTGCTCCAGCGTTTCGTTCGCACGGTGGACCTCGACAAGATCTATGCCGCCGCCGGCAAGGTCTTCGCTGGCACCGATGTGCTCGGCTTGCGCATGGAGGCTTTCAAGTACTACTACATCCCGAGCGGCGCCATCGGACTTGCGGGCATGGTCGCCAGGCAGAGCCCTGAACTGCGCGCGCTGCAACGGGACCTGATCGAGGCCGTGGCCCCGTTCACCGTGACCACCGGAGGCTCGGACGCGTTCGCCACGACGCCGGACGATCCCGTCATCGACCCGCTGCTGATCGACTACGTGTCGGCGTTTGTGCCGAAGTCAGCCGGCGAGCAGTTCAGTCCGCACGTCACCACGGGCATTGCGCCGCGTGAACATCTCGACAAGATGCTCGCCGAGCCTTTCGAGTCGTTCACCTTCTCGCCGGCAGGCGCGGCCGTCTACCAGCTGGGTCAGTTCGGCACCGCGGCGACGAAGCTGCATGACTGCGGCTTGAAGCGCTGAGAGTTTATGAATCTTTCGACTTCACTTCCGGACATCCATGAAGCCTCAAATTCGACCCCGTAGAACGGCCGTAGAGCGATTGTTTCGGTGCGGCCAAGGGGTCGAATACCCCTCGAAAGGCATGTTCAAACGGCTTGTTCGAAGAATTCACACGCTCTGAGGCCGCGTCGCCGTGCAGCCAGGGTCCACCGGCAAAGCCGGCGGCTTGTCTTGGTGCACAGTGGTTCCGGCGCTTTGCGCTCGCACGCCCCACAGCGCACAGAGGCGCGAGTTGAACCCGTTCATTTCTGCGCAAGCTTCCTGTTTGAATCCCGCCTCTTTCGGGATTGCGGTGCGACACGCTAAGCTCGCCGCGTCGCGCTTCGACGTGTCGCAACCCAAGGCAAAGCCATGACCCTGTCGCTGAAACCCGTGACCACCACGCTCATCGGTGGCGTCGTCTTCCTGTTGCCGCTGATCGCTGTGCTGGCAGTGCTGGGCCAGGGCCTGGCGTTGATGGCCGGCGTGGCCCAACCGGTGGCGGCGATGTTCCCGAATCGGCAGGTCGGCGGCGTGGCACTGGTCAGCCTGATCGCGCTGCTGCTCTTGGTGCTGCTGTGCTATGGCGCCGGGGTGCTGGCGCGCGCCGCGCTGGGGCGCACGCTGTCCGCCACGTTCGAAGACCGGCTGCAGACGCTCTACCCGCGTTACACGATCATCAAGGGCATGACCCAGGCGCTCGGGGTCGATGGGGTGAAGAGCGGCTTGAAAGCGGTGCTGGTCAGCTTCGACGACCACCAGGTTCTTGCGGTCGAGGTGGAACGGCTGGCCGACGGCCGGGTGGTGGTGTTCCTGCCCGGTGCGCCCGACCCCTGGTCCGGCAGCGTGGTGCTGGTGTCGCCGGAGCGGGTGGCGGGCATGCCGGTAGAAATCGGCGCACTGCACCGCAGCTTGAAGAGCATCGGCCGCGGCAGCGCTGCGCTGTTGAACGCCACACCGGCCGCAGCGCCCGCCCGCCCGCCAGAACAGGGAGCCGGAGGATAGGCGCCTCAACCGTCGTACCGCGCTTCGACGGCTGCCTGGACGGATAGCGCGCCATCGGGCACGTCGAGTAGAAAGCGGCGCACGGATGCGAGCGCCGCGTCGGCAACCTCATTCACAAATCGTTCCGCTTTCGTGCCCACCACTGCTGCAGGAACCCGCCGGCAAGCATGGCCATCAGAAAGACTAGCACCTCATCGTTGCCCAGCGCCAGCCCGGCAAGCGCCGGGCCAGGACAGTAGCCTGCAAGCCCCCAGCCAAGGCCAAAGAGCAGGTTTCCAAAGAGCAGCGGCCGGTCGATGGGTTTCTTGGGTAATGCCGGAAACTCAGCCTCGAACCAGGGCTTGTCCTTGCGTCGCGCCAACTGAAAGCCGATCAGTGAGACGAGGACGGCGCTGCCCAGCACGCCGATCAGGTCAGGGCTCCACACGCCAGTCCAGTCGAGGAAGCTCAACACCTCGCCGGGATTGGACATGCCCGACAGCATCAATCCCAGGCCGAACAGTAGCCCGGCAGCCAGTGCCGACAGATTCGATTTCATGCCGGCACCCTCAGCCAGTGGCGCAGCAGGCTTGCCGTAATGATGCCGGCAGCCATGAAGACAAGTACAGCCACCAGCGAACGTGGCGCCAGGCGCCCGAGTCCACACACGCCGTGTCCGCTGGTGCAGCCACCGCCCTGGCGGGCTCCCCAGCCCACCAGCAGTCCGGACAAGATCAATATCCAGATGCCGGGATTCGGGCGGCTGACGATGTTCAGCGAGGGAAACAACTGCGCTGCCAGCCCGGCGCCCACCACGATGCCGCCGAGAAACAGCCAGCGCCACAGCCCACCTTCCTTCATCCCGGTGAAGAAGATGCCGCTGACGCCGGCAATGCGCCCGATGGCGTGATAGAGCAGCACCGCCGCCGCGCCGATCGCCATTCCCCCGGCCAGGGTAAACAGATGGATGCCGGCGATCTGCCCGGCAAGCCAGTGCGATGCGGGATCAAGCTGGGGCAGCATGGGGTGTCCTTTGCCAAACAGTGGTGGAGCAGAGTCTATGGCCGGGCGCAAGCGCGATCGGTGTCGAGCCGGTGGCCACGACCACGGCCTTGGCGCGCAAGCGCTGGCCTGCTGCCTCTACCAGAGGCCGGCGCGCGCCGGCGCGCATGGTCCTGGATGAAGACATCGTCCGGCAGCTTGGCAGTGCTGCGGCAGACCACGCCGCACACGAAGCCGTCGCGCGATTCCCTCCCATACTTCATCGCCTCGGTGACCGGGCACACCTGATCTGCGACAGAATGAAGCATGCCGACACCGCCTTCAGGCCACCTGCGCGGCGCCGCATTCTGGCTGGCGGCGCTGTGCGTCGTCATGCTGCTGGCCGGCTGTGACTCGCCAGTGCGGCTCATGCCCACGCCGGTGAGTTTCCGATCGGGCGATGCCGACCCGTTCGAGAAGGCGGGCTACCAGGTGCAGGGCACCGACTTGCCTGTGTTCTACGTCACCAACCGCGGCGCCGTCATCGAGAAGCCAGAACCGATTCACACCCTGCTGCCCAGCGAGCGCCTGCGCATGGGGGTGGCGCACATGCGCATCGGCGACGACACGCTGGACTGGGACACCCTGCATCGGCTGTCGACCAGCGACGACCCCGATGAACGCCCGATCATCCATCTCAAGGGCCTGGAACAGAAGGCGTCCCTGGGCCCGGGCGACAGCGTGGCGGGATCAGCCGACGCACAGGCCTTCTTCGCCTCGATCAACAAGGCGCTGGCCGCCAGCGAGAAGAAGGAGCTGGTGGTCTACGTGCACGGCGCCAACAACACGGTGGCGCGGGCCTCGGCGCAGGCTGCCCAGCTGCGCCACTTCACCGGCCGGCGCGTCGTGATGGTGTCTTTCCTGTGGCCCTCCACGGGCTCGATCCTGCGCTACTTCACCGACGTCGGCCACGCCGCGGCCTCGATCGCCCCCTTTGCTCGAATGATCGAAGCGCTGGCCGAAAACACCAAGGCGTCGTCGATCGAGGTGGTGGCGTTCAGCGCGGGTGCGCAGATCGTCAGCCCCGCCCTGGTCAAGCTGGCCACGCCGCGTACGGGCGAAACGCGTGAGCAGTTGCGCCAGCGGTTGCGGCTGTCGCAGGTCTACTTCGCCGCGCCCGACATCGACACGCGGCGCTTCGCTGACGAACTGGCGCAATTTATCGACATCGTCGGGCGGGTCAGCATCGCCGCCAACTTG
>DASQFA010000707.1:0-8089 GCA_035633375.1 Rubrivivax sp. | reverse complement strand
GGCGCTGCGTCAGGCCCGTGAGCGCTGGCGCGACAGCCAGCAGCGCACGCGCGAGCCCGGCGGTCGCGAGCTGCCCTCGCGCGAGGCGCTGGCGGCCATCGTCGAGGGGCTGCGCGGTGCGTTGTTCCCGATGCGGCTGGGCCCGCCCGACCTGCGCCCCGAGAGCGAGGACTGGTACGTCGGCCACACGTTGGACACTGCGCTGTCGGCGCTGCGTGCGCAGGTGCGCCTGGAGCTGCGCCACAGCGCGCGCACGCAGGGCCAGCCCACCCTCGATGCCGACGCGCGCGCGCAGGCGGTGGTGCATGACTTCGCGCTGGCGCTGCCGCGTATCCGCACGCTGCTCGACGGCGACGTGCTGGCCGCCTACCAGGGCGACCCGGCGGCGCGCAGCGTCGACGAGGTGCTGCTGTGCTACCCCGGCATCCGCGCCACCATCAGCCACCGCATCGCGCACCAGCTCCACCGCCAGGGCGTACCGCTGCTGGCCCGGGTGATCGCCGAGCTGGCGCACGGCGAGACCGGAATCGACATCCACCCCGGTGCGCAGATCGGCTCCGGCTTCTTCATCGACCACGGCACCGGCGTCGTCATCGGCGAGACGGCCGAAATCGGCGCACGCGTGCGCATCTACCAGGCGGTGACGCTGGGCGCAAGGCGCTTCGATACCGAAGCCGATGGCCGGCTGGCCAAGGGCGGCCCGCGGCACCCGATCGTCGAGGACGATGTGGTCATCTATGCAGGCGCCACGATCCTCGGCCGCGTGACCATCGGCCGCGGCTCGGCCATCGGCGGTAATGTCTGGCTGACGCGCAGCGTACCGCCCGGAAGCCATGTCACCCAGGCCATTTCGCGCGAAAGCCCCCTCGAAGCCGCCGTGGCCGACGGCGCAGGCATCTGAAGCACCCCGACCCCAAACCCCCAGCCCCCCGAAGCCCCCAGGAGCCCCCATGTCCGACGAAGCCGTGCAACTTGCACTGGGCGACAACGCCGCCCGCCAGCTGGCCAATGCCACCAAGTCCGCGCCGACGCTGGCGACCATCAGCCCGCGCTGGCTGACCCATCTGCTGCAGTGGGTGCCGGTCGAGGCCGGCATCTACCGCCTGAACAAGGTGAAGAACCCGCAGGACGTGAAAGTGCTGTGCGCCAAGCGCGACGAAGCCGATCTGCCCACCACCTTCGTCGAT
Organism: Rubrivivax sp.; assembly: GCA_035633375.1. Classification (GTDB taxonomy): domain Bacteria; phylum Pseudomonadota; class Gammaproteobacteria; order Burkholderiales; family Burkholderiaceae_C; genus Rubrivivax. The sequence continues at coordinate 6,902 of DASQFA010000707.1, read as the reverse complement.
TACGAGGACCAGCCGCGCGAGTATTTCCTCAACGCGGTCAGCACCGTGCTGGACGTGCACACCCGCGTCAGCGACCTGTACAGCAGCCCGCACGACCAGATCAAGGAACAGCTGCGCCTGACGATCGAGACGATCAAGGAGAAGCAGGAGAACGAGCTGATCAACAACGCCGAATACGGCCTGCTGGCCAGCGTGCACCCGGACCAGATCGTCTACCCGCTGACCGGCGCGCCCACGCCCGACGACCTGGACGAGCTGCTCACCAAGGTGTGGAAGGAGCCGGCCTTCTTCCTGACCCACCCGCTGGCCATCGCCGCATTCGGCCGCGAGTGCACGCGCCGCGGCGTGCCGCCGCCGACGGTGAGCCTGTTCGGCAGCCAGTTCCTCACCTGGCGCGGCATTCCGCTGGTGCCCAGCGACAAGGTGCCGGTGGCCGACGGCAAGAGCAAGATCCTGCTGCTGCGCGTGGGCGAGAAGCGGCAGGGCGTGGTCGGGTTGTTCCAGCCGGGGCTGGCCGGCGAGCAGAGCCCGGGTTTGAGCGTGCGCTTCATGGGCATCAGCCGCAATGCCATCGCCTCCTACCTGATCAGCCTGTACTGCTCGCTCGCGGTGCACACCGACGACGCGCTGGCGGTGCTGGACGAAGTCGAAGTGGGCAAGTACCACGAGTATCCGGACACCTACAAGTGACATGGCGCCCTCAAGCTCACCTCGTTCGCTGCCCGCCGAGGGGCCTCGGCCTGCCTCGGGGCGGCGCGTCGACAGGTCACCTGCCATGTCGAGCCTGGATCTGAGCGGCAGCCGTACGCCGCCGGGCCTGCCCGACCTGGCCACCCTGGCGCGGCTGGCCGGCGAGTTCTTTGCCTCACCGCCCGGGCCGCCCGCCGCCGCCGGTGTGCCGGTGCCGGCCAATCCACAACCGCCGGGCCTGTCGCTGCCGCCGGGCAGCAGCGGGCCGGCCACGCCTTCGGCCGTGCCCTTCGGCGCACTGCCGCCGGGCGCTGGGCTGGTGCCCACGTCGCCGCAATCGCCAGCCAATGCCTTCGCGTCGGCGCCGTCGCTGCTGCCGCATGCGCAATCCGGCAACGGCGTGCCCGACCATGTGCAAAGCGCGGCGCCCGGCTACGACGGGCGCCTCGGCAGCCAGGCGCTGGCGGTGCCCGAGGCTCATGCGGTGCCGCCTTCGTCGCCGTTGTCCGCGCCGGCGGCGGCGACGCCGGATGCCGCCTCGCCCTACTACTTCATCGGCGCGCCGAGCCTGCCGGCAACGGTCCCTGCCGGCGACTCGCGCCTCGACGCGTCGACCTTCGAGCTGCCCGGCGCAGCGGCGCTGCGCTCGCTGCTGTCGGAGCTGACTGCGGGCACGGCGCGCAGCGAGGTCGAGCCGGCGCGGCCGGACGCCAGCCGCTTCTACTTCATCGACGGCAGCAAGCCTGGAACAGGGCCCGCGCCCGCGCTCGGCGCTTCGGCGCACCCCCCCTTCGATGTGCACGCAGTGCGGCGCGACTTCCCGATCCTGCAGGAGCGGGTCAACGGCCGCCAGCTGGTGTGGTTCGACAACGCCGCGACGACGCACAAGCCGCAGGCGGTGATCGACCGGCTGAGCCACTTCTATGCACACGAGAACAGCAACATCCACCGCGCCGCGCACGAGATGGCGGCGCGCGCCACCGATGCCTACGAGAACGCGCGCGAGATCGTGCGCCGCTTCATCGGCGCCAGCTCGGTGGAGGAGGTCATCTTCGTGCGCGGCACCACCGAGGCCATCAACCTGGTGGCCAAGAGCTGGGGCGCGAAGAACATCGCAGCGGGCGACGAGATCATCGTCAGCCACCTGGAGCACCACGCCAACATCGTGCCCTGGCAGCAGCTGGCCAGCGAGAAGGGCGCGAAGATCCGCGTCATCCCGGTGGACGACTCGGGCCAGGTGATCCTGGAGGAATACCAGCGCCTGCTCAACGACAAGACCAAGATCGTCTCGGTCACGCAGGTCAGCAACGCGCTGGGCACCGTGGTGCCGGTGAAGGAGATCGTCGAGATCGCGCACCGCGCCGGCGTGTGCACGCTGGTCGACGGCGCGCAGAGCGTGTCGCACATGCGCGTGGACGTGCGCCAGCTCGACACCGACTTCTTCGTCTTCAGCGGCCACAGGATCTTCGGGCCGACCGGCATCGGCGTGGTCTACGGCAAACGCGAGGTGCTCGAGGACATGCCGCCGTGGCAAGGCGGCGGCAACATGATCCAGGACGTGACTTTCGAGCGCACGGTCTACCACGCCCCGCCCACCCGCTTCGAGGCCGGCACCGGCAACATCGCCGACGCGGTGGGCCTGGGCGCGGCGCTGGAGTACGTCGAGCGCATCGGCATCGAGAACATCGGCCGCTACGAACATGCGCTGCTCGACTACGCCACCGCGCACATGAAGCCGATCCCGGGCGTGCGCCTGGTCGGCACCGCCAAGGACAAGGCCAGCGTGCTGAGCTTCGTGCTCGACGGCTACAGCACCGACGAGGTCGGCCAGGCGCTCAACGACGAAGGCATCGCGGTGCGCACCGGCCACCACTGCGCGCAGCCGATCCTGCGCCGCTACGGGCTGGAGACCACGGTGCGGCCCTCGCTGGCCTTCTACAACACCTGCGAGGAAGTCGATCGCATGCTGGCCGTGGTGCGGCGGCTGTCGGGGCAGCGGCGCAAGTAGTCGTTCCGCGCATAAGCATCGGCGGAAATCTTGGTTGGCCGGCTCTGCGCCGACCGCCAACATACTGGGTTGCTTCCACTCGTGCCACCGAGCGTCCCGATGCACCGACTTCTTCTACGCATGAGCACCGCGCTGGTCGCCGGCCTGAGCCTGGCCGCCGGCGCACAGACCGCTGAACGACCCGGCCGCACCTGGGCCGCCACCTGTGCCGCCTGCCATGGCAGCGACGGCAAGGCACAGGGCGCGATCCCGGCCATCTCCGGTCGCGACGCCGAGCAGCTCTACCGCACCCTGCTCGAGTTCAAGAACGGCCAGCGCCCGGCAGCCACGGTGATGCACCAGCATGCCAAGGGCTACACCGACGACGAGCTGCGGCGCATCGCCCAGGCCTTCGCGGCCCAGTCGGCCAAATGACACAGGCGCCCACCATGACCCTGAGCAGACGACATTTCCTCGGTGCCGGCGCTTCCTTCGCGCTGGCCGGTTGCGCCGCCGTCGGCGGCGAAAAACCGATCGCCCGCGTGGTGGTGGTGGGCGGCGGCTGTGGCGGCGCCACCGCCGCCAAGTACATCCGCAACTGGGACCCGCGCATCGAGGTGACGCTGGTCGAGCGCAACGAGTTTTTCGTATCCTGCCCGATCAGCAACCTGGTGCTGGCCGGCACCAAGCGCATCGAGGACGTGACGCTGCCCTACACCGGCTTGGGCCGCTATGGCGTGAAGGTGGTGCGCGACGAGGTCACCGCGCTCGATTTCGACAAGAAGCAGGTGCGCCTGGCGCGCGGCGAATCGCTGCCCTACGACCGGCTGATCGTCGCACCCGGCATCGACTTCCAGTTCGACAAGGTGCCGGGCCTGGCTGCGGCCGAGTCCAGTGGCCGGGTGCTGCACGCCTGGAAGGCCGGGCCGCAGACGGTGGCGCTGCGCCGCCAGCTGGAGGCACTGCCCAACGGCGGCGTCTTCGCCATCAGCATCCCGAAGGCACCGTACCGCTGCCCGCCCGGGCCCTACGAGCGCGCCAGCGTGATCGCGCAGTACTTCAAGCAGGCCAAGCCGCGCAGCAAGCTCGTCATCCTGGATGCCAACCCCGACCTGGTGTCGAAGAAGGGCCTGTTCCTCAAGGCCTGGAGCGACCTGTACCCGAACATCATCGAGTACCGGCCGAACAGCGAGCTGATCGAGTTCGACGCGCAGCGCAACGTCGCCAAGCTGCAGGTCGAGGACTTCAAGGCCGACCTGTTCAACATCATCCCGCCGCAGCAGGCCGGGCGCATCGCGCAGCCGCTGATCAGCGTCAACAACCTCTGGGTGGGCGTCGACTTCCAGACCTTCGAGTCGGCCAAGGTGCCGGGCGTGCATGTCATCGGCGACGCCACGGCGGCGGCCCCGGGCATGCCGAAGAGCGGCTTCATGGCCAACAACCATGCCAAGGTGGCCTCCGATTCGGTGATCGCGCTGCTCACCGGCGCGCCGGTCAACCGCGAGCCGATCCTCACCAACACCTGCTACAGCTTCGTCTCCGACAAGGAAGCGGTGCACGTGGCCAGCGTGCACAAGTGGGACGCGGCGCAGAAGACCGTGGTGCCGGTGGCTGGCGCCGGCGGCGTGTCGACGGCACGCAGCGCGCTGGAAGGCGAATACGCGCTGGCCTGGGCGCGCAACATCTGGTCCGACACGCTGGGTTGAGCGTCGATGCTCGCGCTGCGCGCATTGACATGCCGAATCCACATGCTCCGCGGTGTGGCCGCCGCGCGCCGCAAAGCCGCTGAGCGCGAAAGTGGCGGCCGTCGGCGCTTTGCTCGATGTCGTGCGCCACGGCCCCTTCACCTTCCTGCTCTGCGACGGCGAGGCGCTCTACGCCCACGCCACCCACCGGCTGCACTGGCTGGAGCGACGCCACCCGTTCGGCAGCGTGCGCCTGGTCGATCGCGACCTGGAGATCGGGACATGGCGACGACGGATCACAAGATCAACCACTTCGAGATCGTGCGCCACCTGATCCCGCGCGACCCCGGCAGCTACCCCGAGGGCCGCGGCTGGGACTTCCACCGCGACATCGCGCTGCACACGCCCGACGATCAGCCCTATCCGCTGCTGTAGTCGGCGCGAGCCCCGGTCAGTGGGAGTCGTCTTCCCGCTGATGGCGCAAAGCGCAGACCGCGACCTCGCGTTGGCTGAGGATTCCGAACAAGGCCACATAGCCCGAGCCGCCGAAGGGGATGACCAGCTCGCGCTCGAGTGCGTTGTTGCCCACCTTGCGGCAGGTGTAGGGGTTGGTCTCGAGGATCCGCATCTCGCGCCGAATCGCGTCGGTGGCGCGCAGCGGCAGATCGAAGTCGCCGTGCTCGAGCGCGAGCTCGATCAGGAACTCCTCGATCCGCTGCAGGTCCTCCAGCGCCTGGCGCGTGAGCCGAACCGAGAAGGTCACGGCTTCGCGCCGGCCGTTCCCTTGCGCTTGCGCAGCGCCTGCATGCGCGACTGCAACCGCCCCCGCATGCCTTCCAACGCCTCATCGGCGGGGAAAAACTCGCCGGTACGCTTGGCTTCGGCCAGTGAAGCCCGTCCGCGCGCCAGGAACTCTTCCTGCACCTTGCGTTGCCGCGCCGCCTGCACTGCCGCCGTCTCGACGAACTGCGACAGAGTCTCGCCTTCGCGCAAGACGGCCTCGATCTCGCTGCGCACGGAGGGCTGGACTCGCACGGGCGGCAACTGGGACGTCTTCATATGCCGCAGTGTAGTGCACCTGCTATGCGGCATCCTCGGCCGGCCGGTCAATGCCTTTGCCCCCCACGAGAACAGAGCCGAGCCAACGCCGCGATGTCCCGTCACCGAGGCTGGATCATGAGAGCCGCCCGGCCTTAAGTTCATCGACGATGCGCAGCGTCTCGACGCTGACGCGCACCACGCGTGCCAGCAGGTCGATGACCCGCTCCTTGTGGTCGGCGAAGCGGCAGGTGTCGAACTTCTCGCGGATCGTCGGGTCCTTGGACTTGCGTTCCTTGTGCTGGTCCAGAACCCAGTCGATGGCGCTGCGGTGGCCCAGGCCCTGCGCGGGTGCAGAGTCCGTGGCGTCTGAGGCGGCCTGCGTCAGTGGGTGATGACGATCAGCACGTTGCAGGGCGCGACTTCGATCAGGCTCTGCGACACCGAGGCGCCGCGCCACCAGCGTGCGGCCCAGCTCTCCAGGTGCTTGTGGCCGAGCACGATCAGGTCGGCGTTCACGGTCTTGGCCACGTTCACGATCTCGTCCACCGCGCTGCCCACCGCCACCTCGCCCTGCGCCTCGAGTCCGGCGGCGCGCAGGCGCTGCAGGCCGCCGTCGAGCACCGATTGGTAGTGTGCCCGCTCGTCGTTGTCCACCGTCGGGCTGAAGGCCCAGGCATCGACTGCCACCATCGCCATCGGCGGCACCATCACCGCCACCAGGTGCAGGCGCGCCTGGCTCCATTGGCCGATCTCCTGGCAGTCGAGCAGGGCCCGCTGCCCCGATTCCGAGCCGTCGTAGGCGAGCACGATGGTCTTGTACATGGTCACTGGCCTCAGGTCATGTGGCAGGGGCGCGGAGCTTTGTCCGGTGCACGCGAGTATCCGGCAGTTGTCTCAAGGTTCACACTGTCCGGGTGCGGATCAGGGGATTTCGCAGGCAGCGGCCCGCCTGGCCACGGCCTGCTGGGGCCGCGCCGCGGCCAGCGGCGCAGCGGCACGTTGGGCCGCTGCCGTAGCGTTCAGACCGCGGCCAGCGCCTGGTCCAGGTCGGCAATCAAGTCGTCGATGTGCTCGATGCCCACCGACAGCCGCACCGCGTCTTCGCTGACGCCGGACTGCTCCAGCTCCTGCGGCGACAGCTGGCGGTGCGTGGTGCTGGCCGGGTGCGTGGCCAGGCTCTTGGCATCGCCAATGTTCACCAGCCGCGTGAACAGCTGCAGCGCGTCCAGGAACTTCGCGCCCGATTCGCGGCCGCCGCCCGGCTTGGACTTGATGCCGAAGGTCAGCAGCCCCGAGGCCTTGCCCGACAGGTACTTCTTCACCAGCGCATGGTCGGGGTGCTCCTCCAGCCCCGCATAGTTGACCCAGCCCACCTTCGGATGCTGCTTCAGGTGCCGGGCGATGGCCAACGTGTTGTCGCTGATGCGGTCCACGCGCAGCGCCAGCGTCTCGATGCCTTGCAGGATCAGCCAGGCGTTGAAGGGCGAGATCGCCGCGCC
>DASQFA010000706.1:0-8986 GCA_035633375.1 Rubrivivax sp. | reverse complement strand
GCATCCAGTGCACCGCGGCGCTGGTGTCCAGGCCGCCGGAAAAGGCGATGCCGACGCGTTCGCCGGCGGGCACGGATTGCAGGATGTTGTGGGGCATGGTGGGGCCTGGTGGACAATTTGCCAAAGACTCATTGTCGCAAGGCGCGACGCCATCGCCGCAGGACCTGCAGGCCTTGCCCGAGCGCGGCGATCGAATCGCCGCTTATAAGCATTGCTGGGTGCAACCGCACGCGATACTCGGCCGCTGCGCGCAGCGCTTGCCGGCACGGCTCACATGAATTGCAGACTGCATGAACATACTGCTCGTCAACCACCATGCCGGCAGCCCGGCCTTGGGCATGGAATATAGGCCCTACTACCTGGCACGGGAGTGGGTGCGTCTGGGGCACAGCGTGCAGATCCTGGCGGCCGACTTCTCGCATGTGCGCGGGCGCCAGCCTACGTGCGTGCTGGCGCCGGACGCACCGAACTGGCTTGCGGGCGACGAAGTCGTCGACGGCATCGGCTACCGCTGGTTCGCCACGCCGCGCTACAAGGGCAAGGGGCTGGGCCGGATGAGCAACATCTTGGCCTTCCTGCGCGCGGTGTGGGCCGACACGCCCAGGCTGGTCAGCGAGTTCAGCCCGGACGTGGTCATCGCATCCAGCACCTATCCGATGGACATCTGGGTGGCGCGGCGCATCGCGCGTCGCGCCGGCGCGACGCTGGTGTACGAGGTGCACGACCTGTGGCCGCTGTCGCTGATCGAGCTGTCGGGCATGTCGCGGCGCCACCCATTCATCATGCTGGTGCAGGCCGCGGAGGACGCGGCCTATCGCCATGCCGACGTGGTGGTGTCCATGCTGCCGAAAGTGCACGACTACATGGCATCGCGCGGGCTCGACCTGAGCAAGCTGCACGTGGTGCCGAACGGCATCCCGCTCGACGATGGGCTTCGCGCGCCGCAGCCGCTGGGCGACGACGTGGCGCGGGTGCTGGCCGCAGCGCGTGCAGGCGGGCGCACGGTGGTCGGCTATGCCGGCCCGATGGGGTTGCCGAACGCGCTCGACACCTTGTTCGACGCGGCGGCGCTGCTGCGCGACGAGCCGCTGCAGTTCGTGCTCGTCGGCACGGGTCCGGTGAGGTCGCGCCTGGTGCGGCGCATGGCCGACGAAGGGCTGCGCAACGTCACGCTGCTGGCGCCGATCCCGAAGGCACAGGTCGCTGGCTTCCTGGGCGCCGTCGACATCGCCTACATCGGCTGGAAGCGCGTGCCGTTCCACCGCTTCGGCATCGCGCCGAACAAATTGCTGGACTGCATGATGGCCGGCGTGCCCGTGCTGCATTCGGTGGACGCCGGCAACGACCCGGTGGCCGAAGCCGGTTGCGGCCTGACCGTGGCGCCCGAAACGCCGGATGCCGTGGCGCAGGGCCTGCGTCAACTGGCGGCGCTGAGTGCCGACGAACGCCAGGCGATGGGCCGGCGCGGGTACGAGTTCGTGCGCGCGCACTACAGCTATGCCGTGCTGGCGCGGCGCTTCATCGACGCGCTGGAGGCCGTGCATGTGAACCCCGTGTTGCCGCAGCACCCGAACGACGCGCTGGCCGAGCGTTCTGCGCGCCGCGAGGATGAGGAGTTCGAACATTCGCTTCCCACCCGTGTGCCCCCCGGGCACGGCACCTGACACTGCTTGATGCGGTGCTTGGACTCGGCTTCCACCTGTCGAGTCTCGAGTCGTTGCCTACGATCGAAGTGCTCGGGGGGCCTGAAGTGTTCGAGATCGACAAGTCCTCGACGGTGTACTTGCATCGTCCGGGCATCGACTTGCGAACACCGCGTTGAGCACTTGGCTTCGTGGCCGACAGGCCGGAGCGCAATGCGGCGACGCGCTTCGCCGGCAGGCCGGCCTTCGACAAGCACGACGTGCCTCGGGCGGGCCGGCGTGCGTGGTGACCATCGCCGCGCATGCGGCCACCCGGAGTGTGGCGCCGGGGCTGCAGCGCTGGAGGCCGGCTTGTAGTTCAATACCCGCTTTGACGCGTCATTGCCTGTGGCCTGCGCACGGGCACGGCAAGGCGTCATCTTGCGAACAGGGCCCGAACGTCGAGGCTCGACTCCCTGGAGGACATCCGGACCATGCTGATCCGCCTGATTTACGTGAGCAAAGCCGTCGACGCGCAAACCCGCACGCTGACCGAATCGATCCTGCGCACGGCACATGCCCGCAACACGCAGGCCGACATCACCGGTGTGCTTTGCCAGGGGCAAGGCGTGTTTTTGCAGGTGCTCGAGGGCGAGCGCGCCCAGGTGACGGCCCTATATGCGCGCATCTACTCGGATCCGCGCCACAAAGACGTGGAACTGATCCATTGCGAGAGCATCACCCAGCGGCGCTACGGGCAATGGTCGATGGCTCAGGTCGATCTGTCCGACGTGGACCCGCACACGAAGATCGCCTGGCCGGTGTTCGATCCTTACTCCGCGGACGGCCAGTGGATCATGGAGCGTATCGACGCACTCATCGCGCAGGGCAGCGTGGTCGATGCCCCGTTGCCTTGACATGAGTTTGCGTTCAACTGCTCAGTCTGGGCGGCCGCTCGCCAGCCGGCCCGGCGGCAGCTCTCGCTTCAGGCCGCCGCGCTGCCGATGACCACGATGCGCCCTGCGCCCTGCGCCACGCGCCACGCGCCGTGAACTGCGGCCACGCCGCGCGCGCCCACCGCGGCAGCGGATCGACCCGGTGGGCGAACACTCTGCGCACTCTTCGTCCTGCACAGCCTCGAGCGCGGTGCTCGGCGCCGGCAGCGCCTGGGCGATGAGCACGTCGATGTCGCCGGCCGCTTCGACCACGCGCGCCGCCAAGGCCGGGTCGTCGCCCAAGGGCCGCGCATCGGCCTGCACCACGGCACCGAACGCACCGAACGCACCGAACACACGCACCCGCGCCGGACCCATCAACGCCTGCGACTGCGTGATCAGCACGCGCTTGCCGTGCCGGTCGATGAGCTTCATGAGCGGTCCTCCAGGCTGCGACTAACGCATGCCGATGCGCACATCGCCGAACACCGGGCCCATGCCGCGCGGCGTCGAGCGCCAGTACTGCGGCGGTGCCTCGACCGTGGCGCCCAGCCGGGCGGCGGCATGCCAGGGCCAGCGCGGATCAAACAGCATGCCGCGCGCCAACGCCACCAGGTCGGCCTGGCCGCCGGCGACGATGGCCTCGGCCTGCTCGGGTTCGGTGATCAGCCCTACGGCGATGGTGGGCAGCCCGGTCTCGCGCCGCAGCTGCGCGGCCATCGCCACCTGGTAGCCGGGCCCGATGGGTATCTTCTGCAGCGGCGACACGCCACCGCTCGACACATGCAGGAAGCCCAGGCCGCGCGCCTGCAGCTGGCGCGCAAAGACCAGGCTCTGCGCCATGTCCCAGCCGCCATCGACCCAATCGGTGGCCGACAGGCGCACGCCCACCGGCATCGATGCGGGCACCGCGGCACGCACCGCGTCGAACACCTCCAGCGGAAAGCGCATGCGCTTGTCCAATGACCCGCCGTACGCATCGTCGCGCGCATTCGAGATCGGCGAAAGAAACTGGTGCAGCAGATAGCCGTGCGCGGCATGCAACTCGATCGCATCCAGGCCCAGCCGATGGGCGCGCCGTGCGGCTGCGGCAAAGGCCGTGGCGATGCGCTGCAGGCCCGAGGCGTCCAGCGCCAGCGGCGCAGTTTCGCCTGCGGCGTGCGGCAACGCCGACGGCGCCTCCGGCGGCCAGCCGCCATCGGCCGGCGCAATCAACTGGCCGCCGTCCCAGGGCGCATGGCTGGAGCCCTTGCGCCCGGCATGCGCCAGCTGGATGGCAACGGGCATGCGCGAGTGCCCGCGTACGGCCGCCAGCACGCGCTGCAGCGCGGCTTCGTTCGCGTCCGACCACAGGCCCAGGCAGCCGGGCGTGATGCGCCCGGTGGCCTCGACCGCGGTGGCCTCGATGACCAGCAGCCCGGCACCCGACAGCGCCAGGTGGCCCAGGTGGATGAGGTGCCAGTCGGTGGCCGCGCCATCGGCGGCGCTGTACTGGCACATCGGTGCGATGACGATGCGATTTTTCAAGCTCAACGAGCCGAGGGCGTAGGGCGAGAACAGCGTGCTCATGGTGCGGGTGGGCTGGTTCGGTGAAGCTGATGGCAAAGACTAACCCAGGCCGGACAGAATCGGGGCATCGACCCCGCCACCCCGGCCGATGTGCCGCAACCCGGAGACCTGCATGTACACCCCTTTCGACTTGAACGGCTGCGGCGCGGTGGTCACCGGCGGCAACGGCGGCATCGGCCTGGGCATGGCGCGCGCGCTGCTGGCAGCCGGCGCGAAGGTGGCGATCTGGGGGTCAAATGCCGACAAGACCGGGCGCGCCCGGGCGCAGCTGGCAGCCGAATGCGGCGATGCCGCGCGCGTGCACGCCTTCGTCTGCGACGTCGGCGACGAGGCGCAGGTCGACGCCAGCTTCGGCGCATCCGTCACGGCGCTGGGCCGGGTGGACGCCTGCTTCGCCAATGCCGGCGTGTCGAGCAAGGGCACGCTGATGACGGAGATGAGCCTGGAGGAATTCCGCCGCGTGCAGCGCATCAACGTCGAAGGCGTGTTCCTGACCTTCCGCGCAGCGGCGCGGCACATGGCCGCGCACGGCCGGGGCGGCGCGCTGGTAGCCACGGCCAGCACCGCGGCCATCGAGGGCGCGGCGCGCAACAGCCACTATGGCGCGTCGAAAGGTGCGGTGACGGCCTATGTGCGCGCGCTGGCGGTGGAGCTGGCGCGGCACAGGATCCGCGTCAACTCGATCCTGCCGGGCTGGATCGTCACCGACATGACCGAGGCTTCAGTCGCCAACCCGAAGTTCGCCGACGCGGTGCTGCCGCGCATCCCGGCGCGGCGCTGGGGCGGGATCGACGATTTCGGCGGCATCGCCGTGTACCTGGCCAGCGACGCGTCGGCCTACACCACCGGCGAGCAGTTCGTCATCGACGGCGGGTACACCAAGTTCTGAGCCTACCTCGATCCACACATCGACCATGCGGCCATGAGTGCGAGAAAGAACGCACCGCGCTGGATCAAGCAACTCAAGCTCATCGGCAAGTGGCCCGCGCCCCAGAGCGCGCCGGCCAGCGCCAGCGCTTGACTCGCCGCTGAAATCGAGGGGTCGGGCCCAGCGGCCTTGCCAATCCTGCCGATCGGCGGGAGGGTTCAACATGTCCTCAACGGGTGGGGCTTTCACGGTAACGCTGCATAGCCGCCACTCGGCTCAGGGAGTCCTCCAACAGATGCGCGGCGCGCGGCTCGATCGGCGACCCCACGCCACAAAGCCTTCCGCACGGCAGCGCCGCGCCGGCCGGCGCCGTCACACACCCCCAAACAGCTCCGCATGCGCCAGCCGCAACTGCCGCTTCAGCAGCTTGCCGCTCGGGTTCTTCGGCAGCGCGTCGACGAAGACCACGCGCTTCGGCGCCTTGAAGCCGGCCATGTGGGCGTTGCAGTGCGCCAGCACCTCGGCCTCGCTCAAGCGTTGGCCGGCCTTGACCACGATCACCGCCACCACCGCTTCCACCCAGTACGGGTGGTGGATGCCCACCACCGCCACCTCCGACACCTGCGGCAGCCGGTAAATGGCCTCTTCCACCTCGCGGCTGGCGACGTTCTCGCCGCCGGTCTTGATCATGTCCTTCTTGCGGTCGACCACGGTGATGTAGCCCTCGTCGTCAATGGTGGCCAGGTCTCCGGAATGGAACCAGCCGCCGTCGAATGCGGCGGCCGTGCGCTCGTCGTCGTGGAAGTAGCCCAGCATCACGTGCGGTGAACGGTGCACGATCTCGCCCACCTCGCCGGGCCGGATGTCGCGCATCGCGTCGTCGACCACGCGCGTGCGCACATTCAGCACCGCGCGGCCGCAGGAGCCGGGTTTGCGCAGCTGGTCGTCGGGTCCCAGCATCGTGGCCAGCGGCGCGATCTCGGTCTGGCCGTACAGGTTCCACAGCCGCAGGTTCGGCAGCCGTTCCAGGATCTCGCGCATCACCGCCACCGGCATGATCGACGCGCCGTAGTAGCCCTTGCGCAGGCTGCTCAGGTCGGTGCGGTCGAACAGCGGCGAGCGCAGCAGCGAGATCCACACCGTCGGCGGCGCGAAGAAGCTGGTGATGCGGTGCCGCTCGATCAGCGGCAGCAGGTTGTCCGGCGTCGGCGCGGCGGTGATGACGTTGCTGGCGCCGCAGTAGATCGACGGGCCCAGGAACACGTCTAGCTGCGCGCAGTGGTACAGCGGCAGCGCATGCAGCGCCAGGTCGTCGCCGGCGATGCCGGCATCCACCAGGCAGCTGACGTACTGCCACAGCACCGCGTCGTGCGTCAGCATCGCGCCCTTGGGCGACGATTCGGTGCCGCTGGTATAGACGATCTGCAGCAGGTCGCTGCCCTCCAGCGCCGGCTCGGGCAGCGGCGCATCGCAGGCGGCCAACGCATCGAAAGCCGTCATGCCCGGCTCGGGCGTCGTCGGCTGTTCCGACGGCAGCCAGACGAAGTCGCGCACCGCCGTGTCGAGCGCGGCCGCCGCGCGCGCCAGCGCGCTCAAGCCGCTGTCGGTGGCCAGCATGGTGGCGCCGGCGTGGCGCAGGATGTAGGCCACCTCGTCGGCCTTGAGCATGAAGTTGATCGGCACCAGCACGGCACCCAGCCGGGCCAGCGCGAAGCGCAGCGCCGCAAAGGCGTGCGAGTTGCGCGCCAGCACCGCCACGCGCGTGCCCTTGTCGATGCCGCGCTGCGCCAGGCCGGCGGCGAGCCGGCCGGTCAGCGCCTCGAACTCGGCATAGCTCCAGCGCACGTCGCCGCAGGCGATGGCCAGCTTGTGTGGCGAGCGTGCGGCGCTGCGCATCAACAGATCGCCCAGAGTCTGGCGGCGAATGGCGGAATTCATGGGGTGTGGCTCCTTGCGAACGACGCTGCTGTGGTGTGCGCTCAAAGCTTAGCAGGCGTGTCGAGCCGGACGTACGGCCCCTACAATGCGCGCCCTTTCACCTGCCCCCACCACGCGCCCCGAAATGTTCAAGAACGCGCTGATCTACCGCATCGAAAGCTGGGACCCCCCGGCCCTTTCCGCCATCGAGCAGCGGCTGGCCGGCCAGCGCTTCATCGAATGTGCCGCCTCGCAACCCGAATCCGCCGGCTGGGTGGAGCCGCGCGGTGAGAAACACGGCGCATTGGTCGAAACCATAGCCGGCCAGACCTTGCTGCGCTCTTGCGTGGAGCGCAAGGCGGTGCCGGCGTCGGTGGTGAGGTCGCTGCTCGAGCAGCGGCTGAGCAAGATCGAGGCCGACACCGGCCGGCGCCCGCGCGGCAAGGCGCTGCGCGAGCTGAAGGAAGGCATCGTGCACGAGCTGCTGCCGCGCGCCTTTGCCAAGCGTTCGCACACGCTGGTGTGGCTGGACGCGAAGACGCGGCGCGTGATCGTGGATGCAGCCAGCGTGAAGAAGGCCGACACTCTGGTCACGCGGCTGGCCGATCTGCTTGGTGGCGGCCTGCGCCTGAGCCTGCTGCAGACCCAGGCCTCGCCGGCCACGGCGATGGCCGAATGGCTGGCCACGCGCGAGGCGCCAAGCGGCTTCAGCATCGACCGTGATTGCGAGTTGAAGCAGCCCGACAGCGAGAAGGCCAGCGTGCGCTATGCGCGCCACACGCTGGACATCGACGAGATGGCGCAGCACATCCGGCAGGGCAAGCTGCCGACGCAGCTGGCGATGACGTGGAACGGCCGCGTCTCCTTCGTGCTGAGCGATGCCCTGACGCTGAAGAAGATCAAGCTGCTCGACGTGGTGCTCGAAGGCAACGCGCGCGGCAAGGACGATGACGGATTCGATGCCGACGTGGCCCTTTGCACCGGCGAGCTCGGGCGCCTGATTCCGGACCTGGTGGCCGCGCTGGGCGGCGAGCTTCCATCGGGGCCAACGCCCGCCATGGATGGCGGCCACGACAAACAGCATGAGCTCGAAGCGGCCGTGCCCTGACACAGCCTGCGGTTCGCAGACCGTGGCCTGCCGCGCCTGGCAGCCCGTCGCCTTGTGCGCATAAGCCAGCGTGGCAGAGGCGCGCCCGGGCAGACCGCGGTGCTTCGATGTGGCAGTGGCCGCCACGCGCCCACGCCCGACCGCATGGCTCGATGAACGCGGGCGAAGGGCAGCATTGCGCCGTTGGCTGCCCGCGACCTGCTTCGGCGGACTGCCTGGCTGCACGGCAAGCGTCGCACCGTGGCTTCGGCGCTGCACGCAACCAGCGAGAATGTCGGCACACTCGCCTTTGCCCACCGGGATTGCCATGAACGCCACTGACAAAGCCCCACCCAGCGCCCACAGCGAGAAGCTGGAGATCAGCCTGGCCGGCGCCACGGAACTGAGCCAGCTGGGCCTGGGCACGTTGATCGACATTCGCCAGGCCTTCGAAATCGAGATGAAGGGCGCGATCCCCGACACCGTGCACATCCCGCTGTTCGAGGTCAAGCAGATGCTCGGCCACGCGCTGAGCGAGGACGAACAGTTTGCGCTGGACACGGGCAAGCCCAGCGCGATCGACGTGCAGGACTTCTTCACCACCATCAACCGGCTGCACCATGCGCGCGACAACGTGCTGCTGTTCGTTTGCAACAGCGGGCGGCGCAGCCTGTATGCGGCCCGGCTGCTGCGTTCGATGGGCTACGCCAAGGCGCTGTCGGTGGCGGGCGGCTTCCAGGCCTGGAAACAGCAGCAGGCCCCGGACAAGCCCTGAGGCCCTGAGGCCGGATCCCGCTGCGGGAGGGGTCGCGTCCCGCCGTGTAAACACGCCCTGGCCCTGGCCCTGGCGCGGTGCGGTGCGACGGCTGCGCGAATCAGGGAAAACCCCAGTACGCAAGCCCCCGTCGATCTATATATTCGTAATTGCTTATATCTGGATCTACAGACCCCGCCCCATCCCTCCACCCAGGATCGAGATTGAACGAAG
>DASQFA010000705.1:0-1606 GCA_035633375.1 Rubrivivax sp. | reverse complement strand
GGCGACAGGGCCAGGAACTGCACCAGCAGGCGTTGCTCGCGGGCGCTCTTGCGCTGCAAGACGAGTTGCTGGGCGTGCTCGGGAAGCTCGAAGTCCTTGTTGCGCTGCATGCTTCGCACGTGGCTCGCGACGAGCTGGTCGCCGGCATAGATGCACACGCGATCGGCCCAGGCCTTGAGCGTCAGGCGCTGGCCCACATGGCGTGAGGGCACCGAGTAGGTGTTGGAGTCCAGTGCGACGCGGAACTGCTTGTTCACGCTGACCGTGCGTACGCGTGCGAGGTCGAAGCCGACGGGGCGCAGCCGCTTGAGGTGGGCGCGTTCTTCCTCGAACATGTCCACCGGCCGGCGCTGCGTGGCGCCGTGCATGCGCACGTCGGCCACTGTGTCCACCCACAGCTGCGCGGCGGGCTGCACCGCGCTGAAGTCGATGAACTCCTGCCCGGCCAGGAAGTTCTTCTTGACGTAGCCCACGCCGTTCTCCACCCGCCCCTTCTCCCAACCCGAAGCCACGTTGCAGGGGGTGATCTCGAAGCCCCAATGGCGCGAGAAGTCCAGGTACTTGGGGTTGAACACTGGCGCCGCGCCGACCAGGCGCTTGAGCACGGCAGACTTCAGGTTGTCGACCATCAAGCGCGCAGGCACCGAGCCGAAGGCGGCGAAGGCGTTCTCGTGGCAGGCCAGGAAGAACTCCATCTCCTGCGACACGGTGAACTCCAGGTACATGCGCCGGCTGTAGCACAGCACCATCACGAAGAAGCTCAGGCGCCGGCGCGTGTTGCCGACCGTGACGGTGCCGAACTCACCCCAGTCGACCTGCGCGCACTCGCCCGGCTCGAAGTCCAGCTTGAGGAAGGCCGGCTGCTGTCGCGGCCGGATGCGGTGCACGTAGTCCTTGACGATGGTGATGCCGCCGCCGTAGCCGGCCTCGGCGAGCCGCTGGTAGATCTGCTGGGCGCTGTACGGGTGGGCATCGAGCCAGCGCACGATCTGGCCCTTGAAGGCGTCGAGCTTGCTGGCGCGCGGCACGGCCCGGCGCGCCCGGAACTGTTCGACATTGGCCCACCTGGCCACGGTGCGTGTGTCCAGGCCCAGCGCACGCGCGGTCTGCGCCACCGTGAGTTGCTGGCGCACCAGGTGGTCGCGGATGCGGCAGAAGGTCTCGTAGTCAACCACGGCGTTGCTGCGCCTGCTGCAGCAGCGTGGCCAGGCTCACGGCCTGGCCACCGGCAGCGGCCGGCGTACGCGGCGCCGCTGCATCGGGTACGGGCGCCGCCACGGTCCCCGGCAGGGCCAGCACCTGGTACAGCGGCGAGCGATAGGCGATGAGATCCAGCTCTATGAGCTGCTGGCGTGCCGCGGCGAACTGCTCATCGCTCAGGTGCAGCCGCCGGGTCAGCGTGGCCGTGCCGTAGTAGCTCAGGCCCTGGGCGTCGGACACAGTGACCAGGAACAGGTACAGCGCAGCCGAGCGCGCCTCGCAGCGGTCGATGAAGTGCTGCTGTACGAGCGCCTGGTCAACCCAGCTGAACTGCTGCGGGACCTGGCGAAGCCGCTCGGGTCGAAGTAGCTGCTTGATGGCCTTCACCGCACCTCCCGTTGATGAC
>DASQFA010000704.1:0-4109 GCA_035633375.1 Rubrivivax sp. | reverse complement strand
CCAGGGCCCGTCCAATGACTGCTGCTCACGGCGCCGAACTCACGCTGCCGACCCACCGCCGACGTAGCACTCACAGATCTGGCTTCCGCACAGCTGCCACTCAATGCGCTGTGGCATGAACTCCAGCGGCGACATGACCGAATGCGTGGTGCCGTCGCGCCGGGGGGTCTTCAGCTTCAACACCCCCTGTCCGGCGGCGTTGGTCTGTACGCGCTCGTTGGCCAGCGCCGGGCGGGTGATGTAGCGTCACAGCTGTTCCAGTCGGTTGCGCTCGTGTGCTTCGCAGCGCACCGCCAAGTGCAAGCTGAACCCATCGATGTCGGCGCACAGCGACTGGCGCGCCGTGGCGTCGCGGGCCCGCAGCCCTGAGGGTGAGCGCCTTGTGCCTGGCGCCCGACTCGGCCCGCCAAGGCTAAGCAGCCAGCGTCACGGCTTGGTGCTCGATGCCGTGTTTCGGCCCGCGAGCGCTCTATCAGTCATTGTCAAGGCGCACACGCCGGCCAAACAGCAGTGGCTGGATACCCTGCCCGGGACTGTCGGCGTTCTTTACAGTGGGAGGCACTCGGCAAGTGGCGTGAGTTCTCAATCTATTGGAATCAAACGAGAATTTGTACTCAGGCACGATGTTTGCAAACGGACGCCCTCGGAGGGTCAGAAGGAGCTCTTGAGGCCGAGAGAACCCAGCACACACAGCGGTTGATGCTCCGCCAACACCCACCTGGGAGAATTTTTCGATGCGCAAGCTTTCAGCAGTTCTCGCGGTCGCCCTCGCGGGGGCACTCGTCGGCCCAAGTCAGGCCGCCGTCTTGAATTGGAACTCCACCCTGTCGGGTTCCCAGGAGATACCCCCCAACGCGAGCACAGCCACTGGCTTCGGCTCGGTGCGGTTCGATAGCGTGACCAACGTACTCTCACTGAACGTGCAATGGCAGGGGCTGACGGGCGACAGCATTTTTGCGCACATCCACTGCTGCGTGTCGCCCCCGCCTGGCAACGTCGGCATCGCGCTTGATTTGTGGCTCCTCGGGGACCCCCGCCCCGCGACCGGGTCGTACAGCGCCCTCTACGACCTCGACGACGTGAATCCCTTCAGAGCTGGCTTTACTGGGTCAAACGGCGGCACCGCGCTTAGTGCGATGCAGGCACTCATCGGTGCCATGAACGCCGGCGAGGGGCGCGCCTACTACAACATCCATACCGCTCAGTTCCCCGGTGGCGAAATCCGCGGCAACCTTGCCGTACCGGAGCCGGCGACCCTCTCGTTGCTGATCGGAGGGCTTGGGCTGCTGTTGGCGGGGCGCAGGTTCTCGCGTTCCTGAAGCGGCATCCGGCACGGCTGAGCCAGCGGTCGTGCCCTACCACCGCCTGCTGCTCGGCGTCATTACCGACACGTTAATGTGGAAGCCTTCCATGATCCAGGGCGTTGCCCGGCATCATGGAAGTTAGCCAGACCGTGGCCAAGTCTGTTGTGCCTGGGAACTTTGATGCCCCGCGCAGGCCACGCCGGGGGCCGCAATCGACCTGAAACGATGGTTCTCGGCGCGGCGCTCGCTGCGCTGCTCGGACTCGCTCCGTTCCTGGGTTCCATCTGCGGCCTGCCATGCAGGGTTCAGCTAGCGCACAAGCGTCGCCTCGGTACGTTTGCTCATGCGCGTGTTCGATCTTTACCTCGCGCACTGCCCGAACTGCGGCGGCGAGCTGAAGATCATTGTCGCGGTCCTGGAACAACCGGTTATCAAGAAGGTCCTCGCGCGCCTGGGATTGCAGGCGCGTGCGCCGCCGCGGGCGCCAGCCCCAGCCCGAGGACAGGGGCTGCAAGCGGTCTGACCGTCCCGATCCATTACTTTTCATGCGATCCGGCGTCCAGAGCCGCAGCGATGGGCTGCGTCCAGGCCTTTTCAAGACCGAGGTAGAGCGCTCGCGTCTTGCAGGTAAACCCCCGACCTGGCCTGTGATGTACGCTGCCGACCGAGGTGCAAGGCAGTCTGCCGGTCGCAGTCAACAACAAAGACCCCATTCAGAGCCTCGACCGATGGCGCTGGCCGGGCCTGGCCCCCCATCACCGCCCAGCGCCACGAAGAATCGCGTTTGAACGACTTATCCTCACGTGCTTGCCTTGATGAAACGCACCGCTAGCGCCGAATGATCGCCGCCTCGCCCTGGATCGCGCTGGCGACGATGGCCCTGCTGTGGCTGTTCAGCGGACAAGACCCGGCGCGTCGGGCCTGGGCCTTGGCCGCGCTGGCCACGCTGGCACTCTTTCTCGCGCTGCGCGCGTTGTCGCAGGTAGTGCCGGGCGAGCGCTGGATTGGCGACGCCTGGGACTGGAGTGGGTCGCTGCTGGGGCTGGCCGGCGTGCTGGGAGTAGCCGCGCTTCTGGTGCGCAAGGGCATGCTCGAATGGCGCGACGCCGGCATCACGCTGGCGCAGGCGCCCGACTCGATGCCGATCGCGCTCGGCATCACCACCGTCACTCTCGGCATCAACTACGCCCTGATGAGCCTGTCGAGCTTCCGGCTGCCCGGCGTGCCGCCGGAGACCTGGCTGTACCAGGCCACGCTGCCGGGCCTAGTCGAAGAGACCGTGTTCCGTGGCGTGTTGCTTGCGCTGGCCGAGCGCGCGGTCGCCGCTCGCCATGCACGCTGGGACGTGATGGGCGCGCGCATCGGCTGGGGCGGCCTGCTGGTGACGCTTGCCTTCCTCGCGCTGCACGGCATCTCGCTCGGCACGGTGATCGGCGTCCTGCCGGCGGCGCTGCTGTACCTTTGGCTGCGCCAGCGCACCGGTTCACTGCTACTGCCCATCGTCGCCCACAACCTGTGGAACCTCAGCGTCTACGCAGCCCACCTGTGATGCGCTGGGGCTTGCGGGGATCCTCACCCACCTGGGGCTGGATCCGCAGCCGCCACCCAAGGGCCGGGCCGGCGAGCCGAGGCCGCACTTCGTTGGCTAAGGCGCACCCGTCTTCGCACACACACCGCCACAAACCGCACTGCCGCACGGCAGGCGGGGGGAGCTGCGCACCGATACGCCTAGGCCCTACCTTCGCATTTTTCGAAGGCTCGCAGAGCCGAAAGGCCCATGAATGCCAGGCATCGCTAGACTTCTCGCACTTCAAGCGCTACATGAAGCAAGTCGACCCGCGCCAATGTCAAAGCTAACTGCTATCACCCAAGTTACGCGGCTCACCGGGCGGGGAACGTGAGATCAGGTCGTTTCAGCGGACTCTAGACAGAAAAGGCGCCCTTTGCGTCGCGAACATGCTCTAGGTAGACTGAACTCAACATGTAGATCATTCATGTAGTCGCGATGCGCCCGCAGGGCCATGAATGATGGGCGAAATTCCCGGAATTGCAGAGCGCCATGCGAAGGTACCGCTAGGGGCCGACCTATCGGCATTGCGCCGCCAACCTCCACCGCAAGAGCGACCCTCGTCGGTGACGCGGAAGGGCAAGGGGTGACCGCGGTTCCAGGCGCTCAACGCTCGATGTCCGCATTTTCTTCATTTGCTTTGGTGTACCGATTTGCTTAGACTGGCCACATGAGCACCAATCTCAGCACCCCTGTCCTGCTGCGCCGGATTGCACAGCTCGAAGCCACCGTTGGCCGCCTCAGCGAAGACCTCGGCAGCTTGCGTTCGGCGGTCAGCAAGCAAGGGCTGCAACTGCCGAGGACGCGAGGTGTTCGAGCCCGAGCGGCACAAGCCAAGTCCTCCCCCACTGACACCCGGCACGCTCAGGCCGCTGGCGGCTTGGCTGGTGCCACCGCGCGTGGCGAGGCGGCGCGAGTCCAGTGGGTCAAAGACGCCCTCGTCGTGCCCGGTGAGCAGCTCGCTCAAGCCTGGGGGCTCACACGCCAAGCCTTGGCGCCAGCTGCAGACCGGGGTGAAGTCTTCGCAGTGAAGGTCGGCAACCGGCTGTACTACCCGCAGGCCTTCCTGGGCATGGACCGCGAGACCGTGGCAGCCATCTGCCGCGCACTCGGCGACCTCGGTGCCAGCGAGAAGCTAATGTTCTGGCTGCGCGACCACGGTGCCCTGTCAGGAAAGAGCGTCGCCGCGGCCTTGGAGGCGGGGTTGGCAGTGGCCAAGGTGGAACGTCTGGCTGCAG
>DASQFA010000703.1:0-7564 GCA_035633375.1 Rubrivivax sp. | reverse complement strand
AGAAGATGCCCATGGCGTTGGAGCCGCCGCCCACGCATGCGAGCACCGCGTCGGGCTGGCGTCCCGCCATCGCCGGCATCTGCGTGAGGCACTCCTTGCCGACGATGGAGTTGAAGTCGCGCACCATCATCGGATACGGGTGCGGGCCGGCGACGGTGCCGATGATGTAGAAAGTGTTCTCGACGTTGGTGACCCAGTCGCGCAGTGCTTCGTTGAGCGCATCCTTCAGCGTCTTGCTGCCCGATTCCACCGGCACCACCTTGGCGCCGAGCAGGTGCATGCGGTAGACATTGGGCGACTGGCGCTTCATGTCCTCGCTGCCCATGTAGACCACGCACTCCATGCCGTAGCGCGCGCAGATCGTGGCCGTGGCCACGCCATGCTGGCCGGCCCCCGTTTCGGCGATGACGCGCGGCTTGCCCATGCGCCGCGCCAGCAAGGCCTGGCCGATGGTGTTGTTGATCTTGTGCGCGCCGGTGTGGTTCAGGTCCTCGCGCTTCAGGTAGATCTGCGCGCCGCCGAGCTCGCGGCTGGTTCGGGCGGCGTGGTAGATCGGGCTCGGCCGGCCGACAAAATGCGCCAGTTCGCTGCGGAACTCGGCCTGGAAGGCGGCGTCGTGGCGGTAACGCTGGTACTCGCTCTTCAGTTCGTCCAGCGCGTGGATCAGCGTCTCGGCGACGAAGGTGCCGCCGTAGGGGCCGAAATGCCCGCTCGGATCGGGTTGTTGGTAGTTCAGCATGGTCGGGTCTCTTCAGGGTTGGGTCTCGGCAGCCTGCGCAAGGACGAGGGCATCGGCCTCGCGCACCGCCTGGCAGAACCGGCGCATCGCCTGGGCATCCTTGATGCCCTTGGCGCTTTCCACGCCGGAGCTCACGTCAACGGCCCAGGGCCGGACGCGACGCACCCCGTCGATCACATTTGCAGCATTCAACCCACCAGACAAAACGACCGGAAGGGGCACGCTCGAGGGAATGACTGACCAATCGAAGACCTTTCCTCCCCCACCAAATCCCTCGACATCGGCGTCGAGCAGCAGGGCCACTGCGCTTGTGTAGCGCGAAGCAAAGTCTAACAAATCGAAACCCGGCGCCATGCGCGCAGCGCGCAGGTAGGCGCGCGACGCGGCGTCACAGGTCGCCGGGCTTTCGTCGCCGTGGAATTGCAGCAGCGCATGCGGCACGGCGTCGATGGCCGAGCGCAGCAAGCCGGGCGTGGCATTCACCAGCAGCAGCACCGGCGTCACGAAGGGTGGCAACCCGCGTGCCAGTTCAGCGGCACGCGCGGGCGTGACGTGGCGCGGGCTCTTGTCGTAGAGCACGAAACCGATCGCGTCGGCCCCCGCCTGCACGGCGGCATCGACGTCGGCCTGACTCGTCAGACCACAGATCTTGATGCGGGTGCGTGCCGTCATGAGGCTCGGGCGCGCACGCCGACACAAGCTTCAGGGCAGCCAATCCATGCTCGGCGTGTACTCGGGAATCGCATGCCGCGCATCGTAGTACGGACCGGCGAAGTACAGGCCGTCGGGCGCAAAGGTAGGTGCGGCCGCGTCGCGGCGGCGCGCGCGCAACACCTCGGCCATCCAGCCGGACGGCTGCCGGCCCTCACCCACCGCCACCAGGCAGCCCATGATATTGCGCACCATGTGGTGCAGGAAGGCGCTGGCATCGAAGTCGAAGCGCCAGTAGGCGCCGCGCCGCTCGATACCGACGCGGCGCATCGTCTTCACCGGCGACAGCGCCTGGCACTCGGCAGCACGGAAGGAGCTGAAATCGTGCTCGCCGACGAGCACGGCCGCGGCCGAGCGCATGGGCTCGAGCTCCAGCGGCTTGAAGCACCAGCCGCACAGCCCATGCTCCAGCGCCGGGCGCACCGCCGATTGCAGAAGCAGGTAGACATAGCGCCGGCCCAAGGCTGAACGCCGCGCGTGGAACTCGCCCGACACCGGCACACACCACTGCACCGCGATGTCCTTGTCCAGATATCGGTTCGTGCCGCGGATCCAGGCAAAGGGCTCGCGCTGCACCGGCGCGTCGAAATGCAGTACCTGGTTCAGCGCATGCACGCCGCTATCGGTGCGCCCGGCGCATATCGTGGGCACCGCCGTGGTGGCGAACTCGCACAGCGCGCTTTCCACCCGGTCCTGCAGCGTGCGGCCATCGGGTTGCGACTGCCAGCCGTGATAGTTGCTGCCGCGATAGCTCAGGCCGAGCGCCAGGCGCTGCGAGGGGTTCTCGGGCATGCGCCGATTGTGGGTCATCGGCATGGCATCGATGCCCCGCCGCGCGCGCCGGGGCTGCGTTCAGCCGCGGCGCCGTGCCCGGGCCCGGCCCTCGAACTGCAAGGCTCCGCAGGCCGAAGCCCGTCGCGCCGCGCAGCGCGCGCGATGGCCGTGCGGCCTGTGCTGTATCTTGCGCGGTGCCTCAGCCCAGACGCTCGAGCATGCCCCGCGCCTTGTTCTTCAGCACGCCATCGGCACTGGCCACTACCTCTTCGAGCAGGTCGCGCGCGCCTTCCATATCGCCGATCTGGCGAAATTCCTCGGCCAGTTCGAGCTTGCGCGACAGCGGGTCGGCATCATCGTCGCTCAACTCGAAGGACGGCAGCGAAGCCGCAAAATCGTCGTGCGCGCCCAGCGGCGCCGCGCGCGAGGACTCGCCAGCAGGGCTTGTCTTGCCATCGTCCAGCGACAGGTCTGCGAGATCGAAATCCAACGGGCCCAAGGCCTCTGGCTTGGCCGCGCCGGCGGCCTTCTTGGTTTCGCCGGGCAGATCGATCGAGAACGGCGCATCGTCCGACATCGCCGCACCGGTGGTGAACGGCCGCGTGACCTCCAGCACGCTGGGCGCCGTTTCGCTGTTGCTGCGCCCGCCCAGGTCCAGGTCCAGGTCGAGATCCAGTCCGGCTTGCAGGTCCAGTGAACCCGCCTCGGCGATGAGCACTTCGGGCTTCTTCGGCATCACCGATTGCGGCATCGTGGTGGCATCCAGCGGTTCCACCAGGCGCCCGCCCTCGCGCACGATCATGTCGGGTTGCCCGCCCGGGGTGTACAAAGGGTTTTCGGGGTCGATCTGGCGGCCCAGTGCCTGAGCCTTGTGCCAATCCTCACTGTCCGCACCCGCGAGGGAGAAGAGCTGGCCGGCGAGCAACTCGAAGCCCTTCGTGTCGCGCCGCTTGGCATAGACCTCCAGCAGCTTGGTGCGTACCGCCATGCGCTCCGGATTGCTGCGCATGGCCTCCTTGAGGATTTCCTCGGCCTGCAGGTCTCTGCCATAGGCCAGATAGACGTCGGCCTCGGCCACCGGGTCGACGTCGCCAATGGCATCCAGCTGGCTGAGCGAATAGCTCATCGACGACGATGATGCGGTGGCACTGGGCGCGTCGTGAGTGTCGATGCGCTGACCCCCGCTAGCGCCGAAGAACGAATCGGGCTGCAGCCGGCTTTCCAGGAACGATGTCTCCCTGTCACCCTTGCGCAAGCGCCCGCGCAGCCGGTAGGCGCCGAAACCGGCGATCAGCGCCACCAACACGCCCGCGCCTGGCAGCAGCAGCGGGTTGTCGGAAAGCGAACTGAGAACGCCGGGTTCCTCCGCTGCTGCTGGGGCGGGCGGAGCGACTTTGGGTGCGGGCGCCGCGGCCACGACAGGCGGCGCCACCACGAGGGCCGGCATCGATGCGGCCACCGCAGCCGCCGAGGCGGGCATCGCCGGCGTCGGCGTGACGGCGGTTGCGGCGGTTGCGGCGGTTGCGGCGGCCACGACCGGCGCAGCCGCAGCGGCCGCGTTGGCGGCCTGGGCCGCCACGCCAACCGCAGGCGCGGACGCCGCGGACACGGCCGTCTCGCCCTTCAGCTTCTTCAGTTCCTCGACGTTGCGTGACAGCTCGGCCACGCGCGTCGCGGCATCCTTCTTCTCGGCGTCCTTGGAAATGGCCGCCTCCGGCGCCGAGGCCTTGACCGCTCCCTGGCTGAGCGTGAGTTTGTCGGGCGCCAGCGCCGCCGCCTGCTTGCTGTCCTGCACGGAAGCCTGCACGCTGCCCTTGGCCTGGCGCGTCGGCTCTTCGGTCTTCTGGGTCGTCACTCCCGAGGCCAGTTGCTGGCGGTAGGCGGCGAAATCGGCGCTTTGAGCGCGAATGACATCGCGTGCTTGCGGTGCCGCGACCTGCTGCGCGGCCTCGGCCGAGGGCACGCGAAGCAGCTCGCCGGCCTTCAGCCGGTTCATGTTGTTGCCGACGAAAGCATCCGGGTTGCCGCGGAACAGCGCCACCAGCATCTGGTCCAGCGATACCTCTGGCTGTTGTACGCTCTTGGCGATGCGGCTGAGCGTGTCGCCCGAGCGCACGCGATACCCGTCCGCGTCAGGTGTGGCGCCTGAAGCGGCTCTAGGCGCTGTCGCCGGTGTCGCGGTTGCAGACTCCGGCTTGGCTGGGGCGCGGCGTTCCGCACTCGCCGGTTTCGGCATGGGCGGGGTCGCGGGCGCAGCCCGCGCCGGCGCCGGCGCGGGCTGGACATCGGGTGCCTGCGCAGCCATGGGTGCGGGCGCCGGGGCCGGGGCCGCCGAGATCACCGGTGCAACGTTGACCGGCGGTGCGGCGGCGGTGCGCGGCGTACCCGGCGGGTCGAGCAACAGGGTGTATTCGCGCACCAGGCGTCCACTGGCCCAGTTCATCTCCAGGATGACATCGACAAAGGGTTCGACCACCGCCCGGTCGCTGGTCACGCGCAAGTACGATCGTCCATCCGGACGGCGCATCAGTTGCACCTGGGTGCCGGGGAGCGCCGAGTTGTAGTCCACACCCGCGGCGCGATAGGCATCGGGCGAGGCGACCCGCAGTTTCAGCGTGCTTGCCTCTTCGGCCGATAGGCTGGTGACGTCGATCTCGGCGCGCAAGGGTTCGCCCAGGGCCGATTGCACCGTCAGACGGCCAAGTCCTAGCGCCTGCGCATTCAGGCCCCACAGGCAAGCGGTGGCGATGGCCAGGCCGCTCAGCGCAAAGCGCCCAGAGTTCAATCTGCGGTGTTTCAAAGCGTCTCCCCAAGGCAAGCAGCGAAGGATGCCCCTACTGCCCACCGACAACGACCATTCGTACCAGCCACCGAACCCGGCCCAGCCACGCGGATGCGGGTTAATTCACATTGGGGACAAGCATATAGGCTGGCAAGCTCATGCAAATGCTGATGATCGGGGCCAAACGGCCTTGTTTCGGGCCTTTGTCGCATCTTGTTGCCCCGAGGCAACGTGGCGACGCCGTGGCTCGAGCTTTTCTCAGGCCTCCAGCACGATGCGCAGCATGCGCCGCAGTGGCTCGGCGGCACCCCACAGCAACTGGTCGCCAATGGTGAAGGCGCCCAGGTACTGCGGGCCCAGCGCCATCTTGCGCAACCGGCCCACCGGGATGTCCATCGTGCCGGTGACGGCCACCGGCGTGAGCTGCCGAATGCTGGCCTCGCGCGTGTTCGGCACCAGCTTGACCCAGGCGTTGTCGTGGGCGACCAGGCCCTCGATGTCGGCCAGCGGCACGTCGCGCTTCAACTTGATGGTCATCGCCTGGCTGTGGCAGCGCATGGCGCCGACTCTTACGCACAGTGAATCGATCGGCGTGACTGCGCTACCGAAGCCTGGGCCGCGGCCGAGGATCTTGTTGGTCTCGGCGTCGCCCTTCCACTCCTCGAGGCTGGTGCCGTCGCCACGGTCGGCGTCGATCCAGGGGATCAGGCTGCCGCCCAGCGGCACGCCGAAATGGGCCACCGCATCGCCCGACAAACCACGCTGCGTCTCGACCACACGGCGGTCGATCTCGAGGATGGCCGAGGCCGGGTCGTCGAGCAGCGGCCGGACCGACGCATTGAGAGTGCCGTACTGGGTGAGCAGTTCGCGCATGTGCTGCGCGCCGCCGCCAGAGGCCGCCTGGTAGGTGGTGCAGGTCATCCACTCGACCAGGTCGGCCTTGAACAGCGCGCCCACGCCCATCAGCATGCAGCTCACCGTGCAGTTGCCGCCGATGTAGTCGCGCACGCCGCGCTTGAGCGCATCCTGGATGACGTTCAAGTTGACCGGGTCGAGGATGATGACCGCGTCGTCCTGCATGCGCAGCGTCTTGGCGGCGTCGATCCAGTAGCCCTTCCAGCCGGCGGCGCGCAGTTGCGGGTAGACCTGCTTGGTGTATTCGCCGCCCTGGGCGGTGATCAGGATCTCGCAGCGCTTCAGCGCGCCGATGTCGTAGGCGTGGTGAAGCTTGGTCTCGTTCTTCGCGTCCGCCGGGGCCGCGCCGCCGGCGTTGCTGGTGGAGCAGAACATCGGCTCTATCAGCTCGAAATCGCCCTCGGCGCGCATGCGCTCGAGCAACACCGAGCCGACCATGCCGCGCCAGCCGACGAGACCCGTGAGAACCTGCTTTGCCATCTAAATCGCCCCTTGGATTGGTGAAGGTTTTCTGTCCCCGGCTCGGATCGCCGGGTTCAGGTAGGGCGAAACGAGACCGAGCCGAACTAGCTCTTGGTAATGGTTTTGGTGGTCAGCGCGGCCACGACGGCATCGCCCATCTCGCGCGTTCCCACCTTGCGCGTGCCTTCGGACCCGATGTCCGGCGTGCGATACCCGCTGGCCAGCACCTGCTGGACGGCTGACTCGATGCGGTCGGCAGCTTCAGCTTGTTGGAGCGAGTAACGAAGCATCATGGCAACAGACAGGATTGTAGCCAGCGGGTTTGCAATTCCCTTGCCGGCGATGTCCGGCGCGCTGCCGTGGCTGGGTTCGTACAACCCCTTGTTGTCTGCGTCCAACGACGCCGAGGGCAACATGCCGATCGAGCCGGTGAGCATGGCCGCCGCATCGGACAGGATGTCGCCGAACATGTTGCCGGTGACGACCACGTCGAATTTCTTCGGCGCCTTGACCAGCTGCATCGCGGCGTTGTCCACGTACATGTGGTCGAGCGCCACGTTCGGGTACTGGGCGTGCACCTCGGTGACCACGTCCTTCCAGAACTGGAAGGTCTCCAGCACGTTGGCCTTGTCCACGCTGGTCACGCGGTGGCTTCTCAATCGAGCGGCCTGGAACGCGACATGAGCGATGCGCTCGATCTCCGGGCGGCTGTAGCGCATGGTGTCGAAGGCTTCCTCGGCGCCGGGGAAATGCCCGTCCACCGCGGTGCGGCGGCCGCGTGGCGTGCCGAAGTAGATGTCGCCGGTGAGTTCGCGGATGATCAGGATGTCCAGCCCGGCCACCAGCTCGGGCTTCAGGCTCGACGCATCGGTCAGCTGCGGGTAGCAGATGGCTGGGCGGAAGTTGGCAAACAGGCCCAGGTGCTTGCGCAGCCCCAGAATGGCCTGCTCCGGGCGCAGCGCACGCTCGAGCGTGTCGTACTTCCAGTCGCCGACCGCGCCGAAGAGGACGGCATCGGCCGCCTGGGCCAGTTTCAGCGTGGATTCGGGCAGCGGGTGGCCCTGGGCTTCGTAGGCCGCGCCGCCGACGGGCGCGGTCTCGGTCTCGAAGCTCAGGTCCAGCGCGTTCAGCACCTTCACGGCCTCGGCCATGATCTCGGGGCCGATGCCGTCACCGGGCAG
>DASQFA010000702.1:0-19818 GCA_035633375.1 Rubrivivax sp. | reverse complement strand
GGCTGGCCATCAAGACCTTCGTGCGCACTGAAG
Organism: Rubrivivax sp.; assembly: GCA_035633375.1. Classification (GTDB taxonomy): domain Bacteria; phylum Pseudomonadota; class Gammaproteobacteria; order Burkholderiales; family Burkholderiaceae_C; genus Rubrivivax. The sequence continues at coordinate 19,785 of DASQFA010000702.1, read as the reverse complement.
GCAGCAGCGTCATCCGCGAGGCGGTGCTGCGCGAACTCAAGCGCGGCGGCCAGGTGTACTTCCTGCACAACGAGGTCGAGACCATCCAGAACCGCGCCCAGCAGCTGGCCGAGCTGATGCCCGAGGCGCGCATCGCAGTCGCGCACGGCCAGCTGCCCGAGCGCGAGCTGGAGCGCGTGATGCGCGACTTCATCGCCCAGCGCTACAACCTGCTGCTGTGCTCGACCATCATCGAGACCGGCATCGACGTGCCCACCGCCAACACCATCGTCATGGCCCGCGCCGACAAGTTCGGCCTGGCGCAGCTGCACCAGCTGCGCGGGCGCGTCGGGCGCAGCCACCACCAGGCCTATGCCTACCTGCTGGTGCCCGACCTGCAGGGCCTGACCAAGCAGGCCGCGATGCGGCTCGACGCCATCCAGCAGATGGAGGAGCTGGGCTCGGGCTTCTACCTGGCGATGCACGACCTGGAGATCCGCGGTGCCGGCGAGGTGCTGGGCGAGAGCCAGAGCGGCAACATGCTGGAAGTGGGCTTCCAGCTCTACAACGACATGCTGGCCGAGGCCGTGAGTGCGCTGCGGGCCGGGCGCGAGCCCGACCTGCTGAGCCCTTTCGGCGCCACGACAGAGATCAACCTGCATGCGCCCGCGCTGCTGCCCGATGCCTACTGCGGCGACGTGCACACACGGCTGAATCTTTACAAGCGGCTGGCCACGGCGGACCGTGCCGAGCACATCGATGCGCTGCTGGAAGAGATCACCGACCGCTTCGGCAAGCTGCCGCCGCAGGGGCAGACGCTGTTCGACACGCACCGGCTGCGTGTGCTGGCCAGGCCCTACGGCGTGCTGAAGATCGACGCCGGGCCGAAGCTGATGAGCGTGAGCTTCCGACCCAACCCGCCGATCGATCCCGCGGCGATCATCGCGCTGGTGCAGAAGAACCGGCACATCAAGCTGGCCGGCAACGAGAAGCTGCGCATCGAGCGCGAGATTGCCGATCCGGCGCAGCGCGCGGCCTTCATGCGGGATCTGCTGCGCAGCCTGGGCAAGCCGGTCGGAGCGGTTGCGGCACACTGAAGCCGCCATGGCCCTGCACCCCCAACTGCCCCGCTCGCCCTACGCGCCGCTCGATCCGGCGCACCGCTGGTTCCCGGCCGACGAAGCCTTGCGCGCATCGTCGTACGAACGCCTCCTGCCGCCGTTGGTGGCGCGCATTCGCGAGCAGGTCAAGGCCTGGCGCGACAACGGCTACGCGGGTGCGTCGGAGACTTCGCGCGCGCTGCTGCGCTGGTGGTTCGGCAACGACCATGTGGTGCAACGCGCCGACGGCACGGCCGAGCCCTTCCGCTGGTACTTCGCGCAACGCGAAGCGGTCGAGTCGGTGATCTGGCTCTACGACGTGAAAGGCGCACACGACAAGTTCGACCTGATGCGTTTCGACGCCTCGGGTGCGGTCTCGCCGGGCATGTTCCCCGAAGACTGGCCCCGCTATGTGGTGAAGATGGCCACCGGCGCCGGCAAGACCAAGGTGCTTTCGCTGCTGATCGCCTGGAGCTTTTTCCACCGCAGCTACGAACCCGGATCGCAGCTTTCGCGCAACTTCCTGCTCGTGGCACCCAACATCATCGTGCTCGACCGGCTGCGCGCCGACTTCGACGGCCTGCGCATCTTCTTCAAAGACCCGGTGCTGCCCGACAACGGCCACGCCGGCCGGAACTGGCGCGACGACTTCCAGCTCACTTTGCACCTGCAAGACGACGTGCGCGTGGTGCGGGACGTCGGCAACCTCTTCCTCACCAACATCCACCGCGTCTATCTCGGCGACGTGCGCGAGCCGACGCTCGAAGACGACGACTTGCGCGACTATTTTCTGCAACCCTTCGGCGAGCGGCCCACCGGCAAGACGACCGACAGCAGAGTCGACCTGGGCGAACTGATCCGCGAGATCGACGAACTGGCCGTCTTCAACGACGAGGCGCACCACATCCACGACGAGCGCATGGCATGGTTCGGCAGCATCCGCGACATCCACCACCGGATGCTGCAGAAAGACCGGCGCCTCGCGTTGCAGATCGACGTGACGGCCACGCCTCGGCACGACAACGGCGCGATCTTCGTGCAGACGGTCAGCGACTACCCATTGGTGGAGGCGATCCATCAAGGCGTCGTCAAGCACCCGGTGCTGCCCGACGCCGCCAGCCGCGCCCGCCTGGCCGAACAGCCGAGCGCGATCTTCCACGAGAAGTACGCCGACTACCTTGCGCTGGGCATCGAGGAATGGAAGAAGAGCTTCGCCGAGCACCAACGGCTGGGCAAGAAGGCGGTGCTTTTCGTCATGGTGGACGACACACGCAATTGCGACGACGTGGGCGCGCACCTGGAACGTATCTGCCCCGAACTTCAGGGCGCGGTGCTGGTGATCCACACGAAGAAAAACGGCGACATCGCCGAGACGGCGACTGGCAAGGACAAGGAAGAACTCGAACTGCTGCGCCAACAAGCCAACCGCATCGACAGTTGGGACAGCAAGTACAAGGCCATCGTCTCGGTACTGATGCTCAAGGAGGGCTGGGACGTGCGCAACGTCACCACCATCGTCGGCCTGCGCGCGTATGCGGCCAAGAGCAACATCCTGCCGGAACAGACGCTGGGCCGCGGGCTGCGCCGGATGTACTTCGGCATGGACGTGGCCGAGACCGTGTCCGTGATGGGCACGCCGGCCTTCATGGAGTTCGTCGAGAGCATCCAGAGCGAAGGCGTCGAACTCGAACGCGTGCCCATGGGCGGCGGCGTGCAGCGCGAGGACTCGCTGGTGGTCGAGGTCGAGACTGCCAACCCAGCGAAGAACATCGACGCGCTCGACATCGCCCTGCCGCGGCTGGCCCGCCGCTACCAGCGCGAGTACAAGAACCTCGATGCGCTCGACGCATTGGCGATGCAATCGGAACACTTGCCATTGAAGCCCTTCACGCCCGAGGAAACGCGCGAGATCGTCTTCAAGACCATGCTCGACGGCGAGCAGCACCACACGGTGCAACTCGACGGCGCGGGCATCGGCGACGGCCGCAGCGTGATCGTCTTCTTCGCCCGCCAGTTGCTGAAGGAACTGCGCCTCGTCGGCGGCTACGAGGTGCAGTACGGCCAGGTCAAGGCCTTCGTTCGCGAGCGCCTGTTCGACGGCCCGCCAGTCGATATCGACGACCCGGTGGTGCTGCGCAACCTGAGCGAGAGCGCCGCCGCCAAGCGCGTGTTCGACACCTTCAAGGCCGCCATCAACGCGCTCACCGTGCAGGACAGCGGCAGTTCGCGCATCGAAGACTTCATCCGCCTGCGCGACGTGCGCCCCTTCCGCACCCAGCACCGTGACTGGCTGAGTGCCAAACGCTCGCTGTTCAACCGCATCGTCGGCGAACCCGGCGCGGGCGGCTTCGAGCTGCGCTTCGCGCGCTTCCTGGACGACGCACCCGGCGTGGCCGCGTTTGCCAAGAACTACCTCGCCGTGGGCTTCAAGCTCGACTACGTGAAGACCGACGGCGACCTCTCCACCTACACGCCCGACTTCATCGTCAGGGCCGACGACGGCAGCGTGACGATCGTCGAAACCAAGGGCCGCGAGGAACTCGACCTGCCGCGCAAGATGGCGCGCCTGGCGCAGTGGTGCGAGGACGCCACGTCCAGGGTGGGCCAGCGTACCGCTTTGCGCATGTCGATCAGGACGGGTTCGACCGCCACCCGCCGAGCAGTCTGGCCGAGTTGACGACGATGTTCCGTGAGTACCAGGCGGAAACATAATCCTTTTTGCTTCCTTTTTGCTACCATTCGGACAATTCAGCAACTCGTGGAGGCCGAACCATGACAGCCTTGGTTATCAAGAATCTCCCTGACGACGTTCTCGACCGCTTGAAGGAGCGGGCGAAGGCCAACCACCGCTCGCTGACCAAGGAAGCCATCGTGCTGCTCGCGTCAGGGGTCGGCGTGGCCACACCGTCGCCTCGCGCGCGCGAGCCTCTGCCAGCACCTTATGCACTGCCCGGCGGCCCCCTGAGCATCGACGATATCGAAGACGCCATTCACGCGCGCGCTGAAGACCCATGGCCAACGCCCGACGGGCGCGAAGCACTGCGCGCCGCGCTGGTCAAGCAACCCGACGGCAGCTACATCAACGTGCTCGGCATCGAGGACGAGTCGTTCTTCAAGACGCTGGAGAACGTGCGCAGCGAGTTCCACTTTCCGGACCTGCCCGACTTCGGCGACGAAAGCCGCTGATGGTCGTGCTCGACACCAACGTTCTGAGCGAGCTCGTCAAGCCCCGGCCCAACCCCGCCATTTCAGAGCGCATGCTCTCGGCCCCGAGGGGCGCCTTCTACGCGTCGGAGGTGACGCGCTACGAACTGCGATTCGGTGCACTGCTGCATCCCCAACCCGAAAGGCTGTGGGCACGCATCCAGGCGCTCGTGTTGACCGTACCGACTTGGGTGCCGGTGAGTGCGGCCATCAGCGATCGGGCAGCCGTCATCACCGCGATGCTGCGGCGCAAGGGCCGGCCGTCCGACGTGGTAGACCCGTTCATCGCGGCCACCGCGTTGGAGTTCCGGCTGCCGGTGGTGACCCACAACGTGCGCCACTTCGAGGCCATCGACGGCCTTGTCGTCGAAGACTGGTTCGTCGAACCCTGACGCCTGCCCATGCCCCGCCCCGACCCCACCATCCACCTGACTGACGCCGAAAAGCGCGACCTGATCGCGCTGATCCAGGCCGGCAAACCGCTGCCCGAGAAGTACCGCTTCGTGCTGTTCGAAGACAAGCGCGAGGTCGAGCTGGTGTGGAACGGCAAGACACGCGACGTGTGCACCACGGTGCTGCCGTTCCAGACGCTGGAGAATGTGGACGAGCCGCGGCCCGAGACCAAGGCCTCGCCGCAGGCCGAGCTGTTCGACCCGCGCGGGCGGCAGGTGCGCGGCTGGACCAACAAGCTGATCTGGGGCGACAACAAGCTGATTCTCAGCAGCCTGAAGAGCGGCCCGCTGCGCGAGCAGATCGAGGAAGCCGGCGGCCTGAAGCTGATCTACATCGACCCGCCCTTCGACGTCGGCGCCGACTTCTCGATGGACATCGAAATCGGCGGCGAGACCTTCCACAAGGAACCCAACATCCTGGAGCAGATCGCCTACCGCGACACCTGGGGGCGCGGCGCGGATTCGTTCATCGCGATGATCTACGAGCGGCTGATCCTGATGCGGGATTTGCTGGCGGAGGATGGGTCGATTTATGTGCATTGCGATTGGCGGGTGAACTCCTGGGTCAGGGCCGCCATGAGCGAGGTCTTCGGCGCGGACAGTTTCGTAAACCAGATCTGCTGGCGACGGACAACCGCTCATGGCGACGCCAAGCAAGGTGCAAAGCACTTCGACACGGTTGACGACACGATCCTGTTCTACGCGCGAGAGGATGGCCGGAAGACCTGGAATACGCAGTACGTCCCGTTCTCCGAAGACCAGATCGAGCAGCAGTACAACAAGTTCGACGACACCGGACGGCGATACCGACTTGTGACGCCGACCGCTTCGAAGCCGGGTGGCGACACTCTGTACGAGTGGAACGGTGTGAGACCGCCGCAGGGAAGATACTGGGCTTACTCGCGCTCGAAGATGGCTGAGTTCGACGCTGCGAACAAGCTCTACTACTCGAACACCGGTCAGCCATACATAAAGTATTTCTTGGACGAACGACCAGGCGTAGCGGCTTCCACCATTTGGGCGGACATGCTGCTGGCACCAACCGCCAAAGAGCGCGTTGCCTACCCGACCCAGAAGCCCGAAGTCCTCCTCGAACGCATCATCAAAGCCAGCAGCAACGAAGGCGACCTCGTCGCCGATTTCTTCGTCGGCAGCGGCACCACCGCCGCGGTGGCCGAAAAACTCGGCCGCAAGTGGATCACCACCGACCTGGGCAAGTTCGGCATCCACACCACGCGCAAGCGCCTGATCGGCGTGCAGCGCCAGCAGCAGGCGGCCGGCAAGCCCTTCCGCGCCTTCGAGGTGTTGAACCTCGGCCGCTACGAGCGCCAGGCCTACCTGCACATCGGCGGGCGGCTCACCGCGCCGCAGAAGGAAGCCGCGCTGGCGCAGAAGGAACGCGAGTTCCGCGAGCTGATCCTGCGTGCGTACAAGGCGCAGCCTCTGCCCGAAGGAGCCGGCGGCTTCTTCCACGGCGCCCACAACGGCCGGCTCGTCGTGGTCGGCCCGATCAACCTGCCGGTGGGGCGCCTGTTCGTCGAGGAAGTGATCGTCGAATGCCGCAAGCGCGGTGCGTCGCGCGTCGATCTGCTGGCCTTCGAATTCGAAATGGGCCTGTTCCCGGCGGTGCTGGACGAGGCTCGCGGCAAGGGCATCGAGCTGACGCCGAAGCACATTCCGCCCGACGTGTTCGACAAGCGCGCCGTCGAGCGCGGGCAGGTGGTGTTCCACGACATCGCCTTCATCGAAGCCACGCCGCGCTACGACAAGAAGGACAAGCACAGCCTGCAGATCGAGCTGACCGACTTCTCGGTCTACTACACGCAGGGCGCGATGGACGCGGTGGTCGCTTCTCTGCGCGAAGGCAAGAGCCAGGTGGTGTGCGACGGCGGGCAGCTTTACAAGGCGAGCAAGAGCAAGACCGGCATCGTCAGCCGCGAAACGCTGACCAAGGCCTGGACCGACTGGGTGGACTACTGGGCGGTCAATTTCGACTACGGCTCGCGCAAGGAGATCGTCAAACGGCCGAAGAGTCTGGCGCTGCAAGCCAGCCTGGTCGCGCCGTCGCAGGGCGAACTGGTGGAGTGGGAAGACTGGTGGACGGGCGGCTACATCTTCGAGAACGAGTGGCAGAGCTTTCGCACCCGACAGGACCGCAAGCTGGAGCTGAAGACCGCGCCGCACGTCTACTCGCAGCCGGGCCGCTACCAGGTGGCGGTGAAGGTGATCGACATCTTCGGCAACGACACGATGAGCATCGTGCCGGTCAACGTGGGCTGAGCGCGTGAACGCCACCGAACACGCCCCCGGCCTGTGGATCCGCGGCTTCAAGCCGCCACTTCGCCTGGCCGACTACAAGCTGGTGGCCTTCGACATGGATTCCACGCTGATCAATGTCGAGTGCATCGACGAGATCGCGCGGCTGGCCGGGCGCGGCGCCGAAGTCGCCGAGATCACCGAAGCCGCGATGCGCGGCGAGATCGCCGACTACAAGGACAGCCTGCGCCGCCGTGTCGCCCTGCTGGCCGGGGTGAGCGAATCGGCGCTGCAGCAGGTGTATGACGAGCGGCTGCAACTTAACCCCGGCGTGCGCGAGTTCGTTGCCGCCTGCCAGGCAGCGGGGCTGAAGACGCTGCTCATCAGCGGCGGCTTCACCTTCTTCAGCGAGCGCATCCGCCAGCACCTGAAACTGGATTTCGCGCGCGCCAACACGCTGGGCATCTTCAACGGCCGGCTCACCGGCACGCTGTTCGACCGGCCCTGGGGCGACATCGTCGATGGCGCCGAGAAGAAACGCGTGCTGCTCGAGGTGTGCGAGCTGATGGGCATCGCCACCGAGCAGGCCATCGCCGTGGGCGACGGCGCCAACGACCTGCCGATGATGATGGCCGCCGGCCTGTCGATCGCCTACCACCCCAAACCCGCGGTGCGCGAGAAGGCGCTGATCTCGATCATGTCCGGCGGCATGGACCGCGCGCTCGAGATCCTGCGCTGACGGGCCGAGACGATCAGCGCCCAGGCGTCGCCAGGCGCTTCGGCTTGCCGGGACCGAGCGCGCCGGCGGCGCGCGCGTTCAAGTAGGCATACAGGTCGAGCACGTGCGGTACCACCTCGTCGTCGGTGTCCCAGGCCGGCATCAGCGGCTGGCCCTGCGACTGGCGCTCGCGCTTCATCAGCAATTCGAGCAGCGCCTCGCGCTCGGCCTCGCGGTCGGCCACCTCGCCATCGGGCATCGGCACGATGCGGTAACTGCTGAGCACCTTGGCGGCAAAGCCGCGCGGCGTGTAGTTGCCGATGCGCTGGACCAGGTTCGGCGCGACATCGGTGCCGGTGCCGCCGACGCCGTGGCACACGTAGCAGGCGGTGTTGAACAACTTCCAGCCGGCGTAGGTACCGGCATCGACACGGCCGTCGATGACGACGAACTCGCCCGGCATCGGCTTGTCGCGCGGCTGCGCCTGGGTCGACACAACGGCGGCCAGCAGCATTGCACCCAACATGCAGGTAGAGCTTTTCATGCAGCAGATCCGGCGGTGGCCATGTCGGCATTCTGTGCAGCCGCCGCCGGCTCGGGGTTGAGCCGGGTCAAGGCGGTGTAAACCTGGGGCCAGCGCGGCATCGACGGCCTTAGCATTCGCTGCCGTTCGCAACATGAGGAGACCGTTGATGAGCACGCCGACCAAGTTCCTGCTCGACGAGAGCAAGATGCCGAAGCACTGGTACAACATCGCGGCCGACCTGCCGGTGCCGGCCGCGCCGGTGCTGCACCCGGGCACGATGCAGCCGGTGGGCCCGGACGACCTGGCGCCGCTGTTTCCGATGGAGCTGATCATGCAGGAGGTGTCCACCGAGCGCGAGATCCCGATTCCCGAGCCGGTGCGCGAGGTCTTCAAGCTGTGGCGCCCGTCGCCGCTGATCCGTGCCCACCGCCTCGAGAAGGTCCTGGGCACGCCGGCTAGGATCTACTACAAGTACGAAGGTGTGTCGCCGGCCGGCAGCCACAAGCCCAACACCGCCGTGCCGCAGGCCTGGTACAACGCCCAGGCCGGCATCAAGAAGCTCAGCACCGAAACGGGCGCCGGCCAGTGGGGCTCGTCGTTGGCCTTCGCCGGCTCATTGTTCGGGCTGCAGGTGCGCGTGTTCCAGGTGCGCGTGTCCTACGACCAGAAGCCCTATCGCCGCGCGCTGATGGAAACCTACGGCGCCACCTGCGTCGCGTCGCCGTCTAACGAAACCAACTCCGGTCGCGCCATCCTGGCGCAGCGGCCGGACCACCCGGGTTCGCTGGGCATCGCCATCAGCGAGGCGGTGGAGATTGCCGCGACGAACGACGACACCAAGTACGCGCTTGGCTCGGTGCTGAACCACGTGCTGATGCACCAGACCATCGTCGGGCAAGAGGCGATGCTGCAGATGGAGATGGCCGGGGACGACCCCGACGTGATCGTGGGCTGCACAGGAGGCGGCAGCAACTTTGCCGGCATCAGCTTCCCGTTCATCGGCCAGCAGCTGCGGTCTCCGGGCAAGGGCAAGAAACGCCGCATCGTCGCGGTGGAGCCGGCCGCCTGCCCGTCGCTCACACGCGGCAAGTTCGCCTACGACTTCGGCGACACCGCGCATCTGACGCCGCTGACCAAGATGCACACGCTCGGCTCCACCTTCACGCCGCCGGGCTTCCATGCCGGCGGGCTGCGCTATCACGGCATGGCGCCACTGGTCAGCCATCTGAAGGAGCTGAACCTGATCGAGGCCACGGCCTACCACCAGATTGCCTGCTTCGAAGCCGGCGTGATGTTCGCGCGCGCCGAAGGCATCGTGCCCGCACCCGAGGCCAACCATGCGGTGAAGGGCGCCATCGTCGAGGCGCTGCGCTGCAAGGCTGAGGGGCGCAGCGAGGTGATCCTGTTTAACCTGTGCGGCCACGGCCACTTCGACATGAGCGCCTACAGCGCCTACTTCGCCGGCAAGCTGGTCGATCAGCAGTACGACGAGGCCGAGCTGGCGATGGCGCTTTCGGGGCTGCCTTCGGTGCCGGCCTGAGTTGCCGCGGGTTCAGCCTTCCGCCACGTGCGCCGAAAAGCCTTCGCGGCCTGGCGCCACGTCCGGTGCAAGCGCGTGCTATCGCAATGGGTGGGAGAAACTGCAAGGCCCTCGCGGCTCAGCAGTGGGCCGTGTCCTGCCATGGACCGCCATTGACCGGCATTGACCGGAAGGGATTCCCTGGGCCGCCCAGCGCTGTCAGCGGGTAAACCGGCTTGCCCGCCACCCTATACTTCGCCGGCAATTGCGCGTTCCTCGCCCTGGATGCTTCCGTCGATGTTCCTCATGCGTTCACGTTTCCTCTGCGTCGCAGCGGCTTTGCTGATGGCCTGTCTGCTGCATGCCGCGCCGGCGCGCGCTGCCGAACCCGAGCCCTTCACCGCGGCCGAGCTTGACCAGAAGCTGGCGTCGATCGCGCTGTTTCCGGATGCACTCTTGTCGCAGGTGCTGATGGCGTCGACCTATCCGTCGGACGTGGCGCTGGCGGTGGAGTGGGCCTACGCGAATCGGCAGTTCGAGGGCGACGCGGCGGTGAAGGCGGTGCAGAACAAGCCGTGGGATCCGAGCGTGCAGTCGCTCGTGGCCTTCCCGCAGGTGCTGGCAATGCTTGGCGAAAATCCGCAATGGGTGCGCGATCTGGGCGACGCGTTTCTCGCCCAGCCCGCGGACGTGATGGATTCGGTGCAGTTCCTGCGCGCGAAGGCGAAGGACGCGGGCAACCTTGTATCCAACGAGCAGCAGGTCATCACCATCGAACCCGCGCCGCCACCGCCGCAGATTATTGTGGTGACCGCGCCGCCCCCGCCCACGCAGATCATCGTCATCGCCCCGGCCAACCCGCAGGTGGTGTTCGTGCCCATCTTCAACCCGCTCTGGGCGTTCGGCCCGTGGTGGCATCCGGCGTTCCCGCCGTTCTTCTTCCCGCCCCCGCCGCGCTGGGGCTGGGGCTGGAGCAGCGCCGCCCGTGTCGGGTTCTGGTGGGGCGTCGGCATCGGCGTGTCGAATGCGCTGTGGGGCGGTGTCGACTGGCGCCGGCGCGACGTCAACATCAACGTCAACCGCTGGAACACCATCAACGTCAATCACCGCATCGACTCGCGCGACCGCGACGTGAGTTGGCGCCACAACGCCGACAACCGCCGCGGCGTGCCCTATCGCGGGACGGCCACGCGCGATCGGCTGCAGCCGCCGCTGGGCGACGCGCGCACGCGCGACGCCTACCGCGGGCGCGAACTGCAGCGCGAGCGGGCGCGCGACGAGCTTGCCAACCGCGTGGGGGCGGAAAATCTCGACCGCAACGCACTGCGCGACATCGACCGCAGCCAGTTGCCGCAGCGGCCCGGTGCCCCCATCGACAGCGGCAATGTGCGTGACCGCGCAGCCGGCGTGGACCGCGGCCAGTTGCCGCAGCGACCCGCTGCCCCCATCGACACCGGCAACGTGCGCGACCGCGCAGCCGGGGCGGACCGTGGCCAGTTGCAGGACCGCGCGGCGACCGTCGATCGCGCGCAATTGCAGGACCGCGCGGCGACGGTCGACAGGGCGCAATTGGCCGACCGCAGTGCGGGCATCGACCGTGGGCAGGTACAGAACCGCGCCGCGAATGTCGATCGTGCGCCAGCGCAGAACCGCGCGGCCACCGCTGACCGGCCGCAAATGGCCGACCGTGCAGCCGGCATCGACCGCAGCCAGGCGCAGAACCGCGCCGCGAATGTCGATCGTGCGCAGGCGCAAGACCGCGCGGCCGGCGTCGACCGGTCGCGAGCGCAGAGTCGCAATGAAAGCGCCGCAGCCGTCAACCGTGACAACGCGCTGCGCGACGCGGGCAATGCGGCCCAGTCGCGCCAGCAGATCGATCGCGGCGCGGCAAGCCAGGCCGCGATGCAGCAACGCGCTTCCGGCGGCGGCGGCCGCGCGGCGCCGCGGCGGCAATGACGATGGGAACCATCTTGCGACACACATTCATGCGCGAATGGTGGCTGGGGCGCAGCGCGGCCTGGCTGTTGGCCGCAGCGCTGATGGCCGCTTCACCGGCCATCGCACAGAAGGTCTTCCCTACGCCGGAAGCCGCGGTGGAGAGGCTGGTCGACGGTCTCGCACGCCACGCCGACGACGAAGTCCGCGCCGTGCTCGGTCCGGACTACCGCCGGCTGATGCCGCTCGACGCAGTGGCCGCAGACGATCGCCTCGACTTCCTGGCCGCGTGGTCACGGGGTCATCGCATCGACCGCAACGGGAACGTCGCCCGCCTGGTGCTGGGTGACGGCTGGACGTTGCCGATCCCCATCGTCCGCCGCGGCGAAGGCTGGGTCTTCGACGTGCGGGCCGGGGCCGAGGAGGTTCGCGTCCGGCGCATCGGCCGCAACGAACTCGCCGCGATCAGGGCGATGTCTGCCTACTACGACGCGCAGCGCGAGTACGCTGCGGAGGATCGCAATGGCAATGGCGTCCTCGAATACGCGCGCCGATTCGTCAGCCGCCCCGGCCAGCAGGACGGCCTGTACTGGTCCACGTCCGACGGCGAGCCGGCCAGCCCCGCGGGGCCGCTGTTCGACGCCCACGACCTCAAGAATGGCTACTACGGCTACCGCTTCAAGATCCTCGAGGCGCAGGGGCCGGCGGCGAGCGGCGGCGCGCGCAGCTACCTCGCGCGCGACAAGCTCACCAACGGCTTCGCGCTGGTGGCGTGGCCGGCGCGCTACGGCGAAACCGGCGTGATGTCGTTCCTGATCAACCACGACGGCGTCGTCTACCAACGCAATCTCGGCACCGCGTCTGCAAGCGTCGCGGGCGCGATGACGCGCTTCGACCCCGACACCCCCTGGGTGGCGCTGCCGCAACGCTGACGCGCGCGCCGTCGCACCACGGTGCGCAGACCGCGCTTGCACCTGACTCGCTATCACGGCGTGTTGGCGCCCAATGCAATCTGCGCGCAACGGTGCTGCCGCATGCGCCAATGGCGCCCGCCCAGGCTGCGCCGCCCGACGGGTGTGGGGCGAACTGTGCGCATCACCGACAGCCGCAGCCGAGTTGGGCTCGGCTGACTGCCGCACCCACGCAGGACTCTGCCTTTCTCAGCCCGCAAGCCGCGCGCCCGCACTTCGGCGGCGCGTTGCGCCTCACCGGCCCGATGCGTCTGCCTTCCAACGTGCAAGCAGGGTTTCTTCTTCGAGCCTGAGCGCAGCCTCCGCGTCGAAGATGAACTCACGCAGGCGTGACGCTGCCAGGCTGATGGGGCTGCCCTTCAGTCTGACGAGACCGTAGCGCACCGACATCCAAGGCTCCGACCCGATCAGCGTCAGCCGCTGCTGCTGCAGTTCCGCAGCCATGCACGACAGCGAGAGGGCCGTGAGGCAATCCGAGCCCTCCACCACGCGCTTGACCACCGACACCACATTGCATTCCATGGACGGGAAGGCCCGTGCCACAGGCGCACGCCCGCCCGCACGCGCCCTGGCCGCCAGCATCGGCGCGAGCAGACGTGGCGGAATGCGCGACGGCGCGGCGAACGGGAAATCGAAGGTGTCGGCCGGTTCGACGCCGCCACGCCGCGCGAGCGGGTGTTCACGCCGGCCGACGAAATACAGCGCATGCTCGGGCATCGGCTCGATGAGCAAGTCGGCGTCGTGCGCGAGCGTGCTGATCTCGGCGACGAAGAAGTCCAGCTCACGCGAGCGCAACCGCGGCAGGAGCATGTCCCAGTCCGCCAGTTGAAGGCGTACGCCGATCGACGGGTGTGCGGCGATGAAACGCGCGAGTGCGGGGGTGATGATCGTTTCGATCGGAAAGGGCCCAGCGCCCACACAAAGCTGGCCCGTCTGCAAGGTGCGGTTGGACAAGACCTCGCTCTCGATCTCCTCGGCCATCTGCACGACCTGGCGCGAGCGCTGCACGAGCACGCGCCCGATGTCGGTCGGCGTCACGCCGGCGCTGGAGCGCAGGAACAGCGCGGCGCCGACCTGCTGCTCCACGGCCTGAATGCTGCGCGACAGCGCAGGCTGGCTGAGGTGCAGCGCCAAGGCAGCACGCGCGAAGCTGCCCAGTTCGGCCAGCACCAGCACATGCCGCATCTGTCGAATCTCGAGGGCCATGCGCCCAGTATATGGAGGCCTTGCGCCAATTGCATTGGACACATGGGTCGATCAACCGGACACGTCGCGCCGACGCATTGGACAGATAGCGCGGTTGGCCGTGTCGCGTCCAGAACCCCAGGAGCAGACGATGAGTATTTCAAAGACGACAGTGCAGGCATTGCTGATTGCAGCGGCCGGTGCAGCCGGCGCCCCGGCGCTGGCACAAGGCGCCGCGGTGGGCAACCCGCCAGCGCAGGTCAAGCATTTCGACCCGAACGGCAGCCCGCCGTCGACCTTCACGCTCGAACTGCGCAAGGGCATCACCGCCAAGCTGCCGTTCGCGGACAAACGCGACTTCGAGGAAGCCAAGAAGGGCTTCATCGCCGAGCCACCCTACAAGCAGATCAAGGCCGACGCCGGCCACGTGGCCTGGGACATGGGCAGCTACCAGTGGCTGATGGAGGCCAAGGACTTCCAGAGCATCCACCCTTCGCTGCAGCGCCAGGCTGTGCTGAACATGGCCTACGGGCTGTACGAAGTGGTGCCGGGCAAGATCTACCAGGTGCGCGGCTTCGACCTCGCCAACATCAGCTTCATCAAGGGCGACACCGGCTGGATCGTCTTCGATCCGCTGACGGCCAAGGAAACCGACCGCGCGGCGCTCGATTTCATCAACGACAAGCTCGGCAAGCGCCCGGTTGTCGGCGTCGTGTATTCGCACTCGCACGTCGATCACTTCGGCGGTGTGCGCGGCGTCGTCGATGAAGCCGACGTGGCCAGCGGCAAGGTCAAGGTGATCGCTGGCGAAGGCTTCATGCAGGCCGCGATCGAGGAGAACGTGTTTGCCGGCAACGCCATGTCGCGCCGCACGCAGTGGCAGTACGCCATCTTGCTGCCGCGCGACCCGCACGGCCATGTGGACCAGGCGATCGGCAAGAACGTGGCCAACGGCAACACCGGGCTGATTGCGCCGAACCTGATCATCAGCAAGCACATCGAGGAGATCACGCTCGATGGCGTGAAGATGGTGTTCCAGAACACGCCGGATACCGAGGCGCCGGTCGAGATGAACACCTACTTCCCGCAGTTCAAGGCCTTCTGGAGCGCGGAGAATGTGACCGGCACGATCCACAACATCTATACGCTGCGCGGCGCGCCGGTGCGCAACGCGCTGAACTGGTCGAAGGAGATCAAAGTCGCGTTGTGGAAGTTCGGCCAGGAAGCGGAAGTGATGTTCGCCTCGCACAGCTGGCCGCGCTTCGGCAATGCGCGCATCCAGGAAGTGCTGCGCACGCAGCGCGATGCCTACGCCAACCTGAACAACCAGGCGCTGCACCACGCCAACAAGGGCGTGACGATCAACGAGATCCAGAACGTCTACGAAGTGCCACCTAGCCTGCAGCAGCAATGGGCCGCGCGCAGCTACCACGGCGACTCACGCAACAACGCGCGCGCCGTCATCAACCGCTTCATTGGCTTCTACGACGGCAACCCGGTCAACCTGGCCCCGCTGTCACCCAGGGATTCGGCGCCGCTCTACGTCGAGATGATGGGCGGTTCGGCAAAGATCATGGCCAAGGGCAAGCAGTTGCTCGCCAAGGGCCAGTACCTGCAGGCCACCGAGATCCTCAACAAGCTGATCTTCGCGCAGCCGCAGAACCAGCCGGCCCGCCGCATGCTGGCCGACGCCTACGAGCAGCTCGGCTACCAGTCCGAGAGCACCAGCGTGCGCAACAGCTTCCTGCAGGGCGCCTATGAATTGCGCAACGGCCTGCCCGGCGGCACGCCGCAGAAATCCACCGGGCCGGATGTGGTGCGTGCCATGTCGACCGAGATGTGGCTCGATTTCCTCGGCATCAGCATGGACCCGAAGAAGGCCGAGGGCATGCGTTTCACGATCAACCTGGTCACCCCCGACAACGGCGAAAAGTACCTGGTGGAACTGAGCAACGCCACGCTGACCAACATCAAGGGCGAACAGGCGAAGGACGCCGACCTGACGATCACGCTGAACCGCGCCGACCTCAACCAGGTGATGATGGGCGTGACCATCTTCGACGACCTGGCCAAGGCCGGCAAGGCCCGCTTCGACGGCGACCGCAAGCCCTTCGACCAACTGCGCGGGCTGATGGTCGCGTTCACGCCGAACTTCGAGATCCTGCCGGGCACGGCGCCCAAGAAATCGGGCCAGGCGCTGGCGCCGTTCGTGCTGCCTGACCAGCTGGACAGCGACTGAACCTGGCACCTGGCGCCGGGGCAGCAATGGCTGCACGGCCTGCCGAGAATGCAGAGCGCCCCGACGCGCCACGGGGTTTTCGCCTGCGCCGCATCACCGACAGCATATCTATCGGACGGGCGAGCCCGATTGAAATGCAGGAACAGCCGCGCTGCTGACCGAGGTCGTGATGACGATGATGTTCCTCGTTGTCATCCTGGGCGCCACCGACCGGCGGGCACCGAAGGGCTTCGCACCCATCGCCATCGGACTGTGCCTGACGCTGATCCACCTGATCAGCATTCCCGTGACGAACACCTCCGTCAACCCGGCCCGCAGCACAGGCGTGCCGTGTACGTTGGCGGATGGGCAGTCGAACAACTCTGGCTCTTCTGGCTTGCGCCTGTGATCGGCGCCCTGCTCGGTGCGGCGATCTACCGTGCCATCGGGGGCGACGACACCCCGTAAGTGCAGAGCCGTGCCGATGCGGCTGAGGTGACGCCAACGTCGATGTGCGCATGGTCCATGCAGGACAAGCCGACGCACTTGCCCAAGCCGGTACAGCGGGTCGAGGGGCTGCGAAGCCGTGGCGCCAGGGCCGCCTTGTCCTTCTTCTCGATGACGGGCGGTGGTGCGCACGGTTCGCCACGCGCTCGGCAGGCTTGGCCGCGGGCCGTAGAAGGGGCGACGGTCCTGAGCGACCGGCAGGGCGCGGGCACGACCGGCGCGATCTGCAGTGCGACTTCGCTCCCGCTCGGCTTGTTTCACAGGAAGCCATCACTCCCCGGGCCGCTCTCAGTCAGTTCCAGGTGACGGGGCCGCACCTCGTGAGCAAAGGCGGCCGGCGCGCCGTGCCAGGCGCTTTCGAAGCCGGCCGCCAGAGGCTCGACCGCGCCGCGCGTGACGACGATGTGCCCGCCGCCCGCGGCACCTTCGTGCAAGTACAACCACTGGAACAGCAGGCTGCCGAGCAGCCAGGAAGTGCAGAAGCGGTCAGCGCAGCAGGCGTCTGATCAGCGCCATGGCCAGCGGGGGTCGCCCGGCTTCAGGCCAGGGTCGCCGAGGACCATCACTTGGCGGCGCTTTTCAGCGCGTCCTTGGCCTTGTCGGCCGGCGTGTCGTTCTTGCTCATCTTCTTTTCGAGTGGGCCCTTTTCCTCGATGCCGGCAGCCTTCTTGCCGGTGTCCTTGGCGGCCTCGCGCGCGTCGCAGCGTCCGCCGACGCCGACGGTAGCCTTGGTGGCCGCGCTCTTGGCCGCCTTCTCAGGCGTGCAGTCAGGGTCGAGCACGCCGGCCATCACTTGGCCAGCGAACAGTCCCAGCACCAGCACGCTGGCGGCGACAGATCGGGTCGGTGTCATCATCGGTGTTCTCCTTGGTGTCAGTTCTACAAAGGAGGATAGATCAAGGGCCCTCTGTCCGTAACGACCGGGTTGCCTGGCCCTTCGCTCGAGGCGCTGAATGCGGTTCTTGTGGCCGACGGTGGCCGCCGAGCGCCGATGAAACCGGCCGCACCCAAGCATCAGAGCGCTCGTCTTCTGGCTTTCCCGGGCGACAGGGCCCCGGCACGCAAAGCCCCGGACGCACCCGATTTTCGCGACCCATGGTGCCAGGCAGGCCGCTCGATCGATCAACGGTGTCAGGCGGCGCTCAGTCCGCCAGCAGTGCCTGTCGCCGGGCAGGTGGCCTTGGCCTTGGCCTTGCCCGCCTTGCATGGCCGACGCGTTCCTGTTTGGGTCCAGCAGGGAAACGAACTTGAGGGCATGAAAGTCGCCGCTCATGAACGACCGGAAATGGCGGGACTGAATGCTCGCGGGCAACCCTGATAGCAGTCACTCGATCCTTCAGGGGCTGGGCGGCCGATCATCGATTTTGGTGGACTCATCATCTCGACCCTTTGCCGAAGTTCGAGGTGGAAGTTGGCCAGCGGTCGCTCGCTCGCGTGAAACGCGCAACGCCATGCCACAGGCCGCGACGAATCGGCGTGTTCGCCAAAAGCTGCCGGCCGGACGCTGACAGACTCGTGTCCAGGTGCCAGTTGCTGTCGCGGCATGGGGTCCAGGGCCTGACAGCCCTGGCGCACTACTGAGGCAGCAGGCCCGCCGCCTTCACCAACTCGGCATGCAGCTTGATGTCGTGTGCGATCAGTTGCTGCAGCTCCTCAGGGGTGCTGGTTGCCACTTCGATGCCGCTTTCGGCCAGCTTGGCGCGAAGCTCGGCGTCGAACGCAGCAACCGTGGCGCGATTGAGCAGATCGATGATGGCGCGTGGCGTTTTCGATGGCGCAAGGAAAGCCATCCAGGCCGAAAGGTTGAGGTCGGCAATGCCCGCCTCGGCCATGGTGGGCACCTGCGGCATCGCCGACGATCGCTTCGGGCTCATCACTCCCAGGGCAAGCAGTCGGCCCGTCTGCACATGAGGAACCGCCTCGGGCATGACCGCGAACATCGCGTCCACCTGTCCCCCGATCAAGTCGTTGATGGCCAGCGCCCCGCCCCGGTAGGGCACATGCAGCAGCTTGGTCTGGGTGCGGGTCTCGAACAGCAAGCCGGCCAGATGCTGGGGGCTGCCGTCGCCCGATGAGGCATAGCTCAGGTTGCCTGGCGCAGCGCGGGCCGCCGCCAGAAGTGCCGCCACGGTGGGGTACTTCTGTCGGTCCTTCACGACCAACACCATCGGCTGATTCACCAGGCGGGAAATCGGCGCGAAGTCGGCTTCCGGGTCGTAGGGCAGTTTCTTGAAGACACTCTTGTTGGTGGTCAGAAACGACGCTGGCGACACCGTAAGGGTGTAGCCATCGGGCGCAGCGCGGGCAACGACGGGCATGCCGATTTGCCCGGAGCCGCCCGCCCTGTTATCCACTATCCAGGGCTGGCCCAAGGATTTGGCGAGCCTCTCGGCCAAGATGCGGGAAACCATGTCGACGCTGCCGCCAGCGGGAAGCGCCACGATGAGCTTGATCGGCTGGTCCGGGAACTTGCCCTGCGCCCAGGCGAGCGTGCCGACCGGCAAGGTGCCAACTGCGCCCAGGGCGCCGAGCCGGCGTATCGTCTCTCGCCGCGAGATCATGTTCGGTGTAGCCATGCGGCCCCTCTTTGGTGTGGGATGTCAAGGGAACTGGGGTCGAGCACGAACTGCTATCGCCGCCCCCCGGCAGGACCTGCAGCAAGCTTTGTACCATCGGACTCTATCGGGCGGACGGTGGGCTGACGATGCCCTCGTTCAACCTTGAATCCGTACGCCCCGGCGCCATGCTCTCCTCCCTGTTCCGACAGTCACGGACCAGACCCGGACAGTGAACTCGTGGAAGGGTTGACAGCCGTCATCCACCAACGGCCGCTCCAAGGCGGTTGTTCATCGTCTTGCGGCGCGCGCCCAAGCCGCCTGGTGCCGCGCCTTCAGCCCCGGTCCCCAGCCATGCGCCCCAGCACCTCGGCCGTCGCGGCGGTGTCGGCATCGCCCAGGCCCATCGCCATGGCCCTGGTGTAGATCGACGCACAGGCATTGAGTAGCGGCATCGGGCAATGCACCGACCGCGCCATCTCGCCGATGACCTGCATGTCCTTCTGCCACAGCGCAATCTTCATCGTCGCCGGCTCGTAGCGGCGCTCGATCATGAAGGGCACGCGCAGCCGCATGGCGCCTGTGCCCAGGTATGGGCTGTGGCCCAGGTGCTGCAGCGCCACGGCCGGGTCCAGCTCCATGCGGCGGCATAGCCTCACC